>JAAANX010000194.1 GCA_009909085.1 Cyanobacteria bacterium GSL.Bin1
ATAATTACATTATAGACAATATTATAAAAGTGTCAACGTGATTTCTATAACGTGGCTGAATCAGTGAGAATTGGCTACGCTGTTGTTGTTGTTGTTATTTATAATTTAATAAGATATAAAATGCTGCTCAAGTGATGCTTGAGTGGGCGCGGGGTGCGGAACGTGCCTCTTTAGACGCAGAGTTGCCAACCTCTGTCGATTGCGGAAGCATGAGAAAAGTTGGAGCGAAGAAGCGTCAGAAACCGCAAGCTCAGACGTAAGTCGGCTTGCGAGTAGTTCATGATTCACCGAATAAACCAACCTACGCTTCACAACGCAGATGAAAGATAGAAACACTCATTAGTCGTAAAGTCTAGCCAATCCATACATAAAGATTACTTCGGTAAAAATTCTGGGTCTAGGATATCTTGAATGGCTAAAGGGCAATCTTCAGGAAAGGTCTCAATGGGAAGTTGAGTTTCTGTGGCTGCATCAACTCGGGCTTCTGCATAACACTCAGCAAATATACGTTCAAAATAGGGCTTTAAGCTGGGACTAGTTTTGAAGGCACGAAGGATGCGTCGTCGATGTTCCACAATGGTTCTGCGCCAAGATGCCGTGCGTTTACTGGGTTGATAGATATATTTCAGCAAGTGCATCAATAGAATGGTTGTGTTACTGGCAAGAGCATTTTTTTCTGCCTTTCCCATGTCTTCGAGTTCTTCAATTAAGTGCGTTAAGTCAATTTGATGAAAAGCACGGTTTTCTAACTGACTAATAATTTGCTCTAGCCATTGCTGATAATCGTGTTCGTAGAGATTAGAATTAGCGGAAGTAAATTGAGACGTCATAACTTTGATGTTGACTAACGTTTGCCAGAAAAGAAACGACGGACTGGCGCGAGCAGCACTCTGTGTCTAGGAAGCATCGCGTAATCAGTTAACCCTTAAGATCTTAACGAAGTATCCGCTTTTTCTGTTTTTGGACTAAACTTAGTAAACTGAGGTAAGAGATCATCCTGAGAGCTTTGACTCTCTAACCGCTGCTGTGCAGAAAATCGGTTTTTCAGGAAGTTTATGCTTCATTTGACTGTCGCGTTGGGTTTCTTTTTGAAGGAACTGACTTCCGTGACTCCAGGCTAGCCGGCTCTTCAACACGGACAGCCCTTTGAACAAGAATTTATTTAGATCGCCTTAAAAGTTAAATTTAAATTTGCTAATTATTGTGATTCAAATTTACAATCCGGTTAGAATGCCCACCAGCTTACTGTGGTTAATACGGAATCACCATTAGTTGAATCGTTTTTGTAAATTTAGTTTTTTGATTGAAATCAACGATAAAAATGATATGATAACAGAAGTTATGTAATTTTACTGAGGGTGAATCTATGGAGATCAATCCAAAAATCTATCCTTTGGTGGAAATAGCCGCGGCTGAGCGGTCAGCGTAGGCAAGGGGTCGTCGCCGGAACTTGGTTCCGGAGTTTAAGTCCGGTGTACCGCTGACCTCAGCTTGGAAAAGTAGAACGCCTCTGGCAGGAGTTGAAGTATGAACGAGGAAATGTCGCCTCAAGAGTTACAAAGTGTAATCCGAAAAGTGGCAGAGGCAAAAACAAAGAACTTTGCTGAGTTAGTACAACTAGCAGGATTGGATCGCAAACAAGATTTTGCGCGATCAGATCTCAGTAGAGTCAATTTAAAAGGGATTGAACTTAGCGATGCTGATCTTAGAGATGCTTTCCTCAGTGGAGCCAACCTGAAAGATGCTTTTCTCAGGGGGGCCTTCCTAAATGGGGCTGACCTGAGCGATGCTAATCTCAGCGGTGCTTTCCTCAGAAGCGCTGATCTCAGTAGTGCTTTCCTCAGAGGGGCTGACTTGAGCCGTAGTATTCTTAGTGGTGCTGACCTCAGCGGTGCCAACCTCAGCCGTAGTATTCTCAGTGGTGCTTTTCTCAGCGGTGCCAATCTCAGTCGTAGCATCCTCAGCAATGCTAATCTCAGTCGTGCCGACCTCAACGGCTCCAACCTCAGGGATGCTAATCTCAGCCATGCCGACCTCAATTGTGTTGATCTTAGCCGTGCGTTCTTGAATCGTGCTTTTTTGAGTGGGGTTGATTTGAGCCGTGCTGACCTCAGTGGTAGCGACCTCAGCGGTACTATCCTGAGTGGAGCCAACCTCAGCGGTGCGTTTCTAAGCCGTGCTATCCTCCGGGGGGCCTTCTTAAGTAATACGAACTTCAGGGGGGCTTTCTTCACTTGTGCCGACCTCAGCCATGCCAATGCCAGTGACGCTGACCTCAGTGGCGCCTTCCTGAGGGATGCTAATCTCAAGTATACCAACCTAAGGAGTGCTGATCTCAGCCATGCCAACCTCGATGGTGCTGATCTCAGCCGTGCTAACCTGAGTAAGATTTTTCTAAGCGGTGCTAGTCTGAGGCGTGCAAATCTAGAGGGTGTTAACCTAAGGGAGGCGAATTTAGAGGGTGCTAATCTGAGGAAGGCTCATCTAGACCGTGCTAACCTCAGAGATGTCAACTTGAGGGAAGCGAACTTCAGCGGTGCGACTCTAAGCCGAATTAACCTGAGGGGCGCTGATTTAAGCGGTGCGATCCTCAGCCGTACCAACTTGAAGGGCGCTGACTTGAGCGGTGCGATCCTCAAAGGTGCTAATGTAAAAAATACTTACTTTGCAGATAATTGCGGGATATCTCAACCCATGAGAAGAGATCTCGAATTGCGCGGTGCAATTTTTGAAGACGCTCTCAATCAACCAATATCCCTGATAAAAGGTAGTTGACACTCCAACACCTGAAGGAGTTAGATGCTTGGGCTGAGTCTAGCCTCCACCGATGAATCGATATTGGTCTTACAGTCTCATGTCCTACCTGACTACACCTTTTACTTTGGTCAAAGCAGGTGCTTCCGTGCTGCTTTCCTCTCGGGTTGCACCTCATTCCGTAGTTGAGGAAGGCGTAATCTTTAACTAACTTTTGCCCGAAAAGAAGCGATGGACTTGCGCGATCGCGTAATCTCGATTTAACTTAGAAATCACATCCAGCGTAATTCCTTTTGGACAAACAGCTTGGCATTCTCCAAAGTTGCTACAGTTGCCAAAGCCTAACCGATCCATGGTTTCTATCATATTCAGCACCCGCTGATCTTTCTCCGGTTCTCCTTGGGGAAGGCGATTCAGGTGAGCGTTTTTCGCCCCCACAAACAGCATTGCTGAGGCATTTTTACAAGTTGCTACACACGCTCCACAGGCAATACAAGCTGCTGCATCCATGGCTTCATCTGCCACTACTTTTGGAATTGGTGTTTCGTTGGCTTCGGGGGCACTTCCGGTACGGGCGGTAATAAAGCCACCGGCTTGAATCAACTCATCAAAGGCAGAGCGATCAACAACAAGGTCTTTAATGACAGGGAATGGTTTAGCTCGCCAAGGTTCAATGGTAATCGTATCACCATCATTAAAGTGGCGCATATAGAGTTGACAAGCTGTCGTTTCTTTCTCAGCACCTTGTGGAATCCCATTAATTGTCATTGCGCAACTGCCACAGATCCCTTCTCGACAGTCATGATCAAACGCTACCGGATCTTCTCCTTGCTCGAGAAGTTTCTCATTGAGGATGTCCAGCATCTCTAAAAAGGAGCTATCTGGAGACACATTATCAAGTTCATAGGTAAGTATTTTTCCATCAACATTAGGATTGGGTTGTCGCCAAATTTTTAATTTTAGGTGCATCGTTCCATAATTCCAGTAAGTATCACCCATAAGACACAAAACACTAATTACTTAAGATTAGTTTGTTCATTAACCAATTTCATCAAATCTAACACTTGAGAGTGATGATTAATCTAGGGTGGCTTGTAGATCATAGGTCGTAGGTCGTAGACCGCGCCGCTAGGCAGGCATCGCGTTAGACAGGATTGCTCCTTCTAATGCAAGACAATAACTTGATCAATCAAGAGTCAGGCATCATGCTACTAAGTTAAAATGAGATTAATATCATACACGTAGTCAATTCAATTTGGTATCATTTTGCTATTACTTATAAAATAAGGTAAAACATTTCTCAACTCGAAAATTAAGGAGAAACTTATGAAATCTCAACTCATTACTTTACTACTAATTGGATCACTGTTTTCTTTGACAGCTTGTCAGACTCCAACGACAGATACAGAAGAATCACCGACAACCGAACAAGAAGAAACGACCATAGAAGAGCCTGAAGAACCTGGTATGTCTGAGGAAGAATCCACGGAAGATTCCGCTGATGAATAAGTAGTTTTGAATCGAAATAAAACCATCAGTTAGAACTGATTTACAGTCTTTCTAGTGCTTCAATACCACGAAGATTTTAATAATTTAAGGTACTTCCGAAAGTTCTGATATAGTCTAAGCTGATGTTAATTTAATTACTACCTTCTTTACTGAGTAACTAATCCCCTATTTGGTTAATCTTTTTATCAATTTTAAGATTGAGACATTAAGTGATATTCTGCCAACTTGATTAATAAGCGAGCAGCGCTTTGTGCCTGCTCGCCAGACCACAGTAAGCGTTATGTTGCTCTTTACCTAAATTTTAATCGATATTGACTACAGACCTGTTTTTGTTGTGGAGTCATGTCTTCATAGCGATGAATAAAGTCAGCTTCAGCACGTTCGATCATTTCTCCCACGGTATTAGAAGAAGTATAAATCATCGCTTCTAAAACACTTTTCGTTAAGACATTAATATCATCTGTTGGTTTGGCATTTTCAGTAACATTAGCCATAATTTCTTCCAGCGAGAAAAGATAAGCATGAGGATAATTCTTTCGCGTTGCCTCTACATATTGAGTATGTAAGGCTTGAAGTGTTGTTGTTCTTTCTGTAGTTAATACCATATACTCTTTACCTTAGTTACTAGCATCTTTAGGTTACTGATTGTTAAGTTAAGTTACTGTTTACTGTGAACTTTGTATTTTAACTAGATTTAAATTTCGTTATGTGATATATGAAAGTTTCTCTCGATTCATGGCTTGGGAAAACCTTAGTCCTTTTCCCATTCTCGATGCGGGAGCGTTATGTCAGTGCTGTTATGAGAAGAAACTCCAAATCTAAACTAGTTACATGGTGAGCTTTAACTGTAAGGCAGGGAGTGAGTTCCCTGGCTCTTACAAGTGACTAGCATCGTTGCAATATGCTCAAACCATGGCTGTCTGTACCACAAGTATTGAAGAGATTATATTGTTGAGTGAGTGCTTTGACCTCTACTGTTTGGTCAGGGGTAGGTCGCCAAGGAATCGCATTTTTATATGAGTAGTAAGTTTCTACCCCATCAATCCCCAGGTCAACCCCTGCCAGAATTAATTCTTTTGCAGAACGACGATAGCGTTTCGGGTGGGCTAAAACAACTAATCCTTCGGCATTATGAATTGCCTTGATGACATTTTCAGCCCTAGCTGCGTTCCCCCTCGGGCTATTTCCTTGTAAATAAGGTACGATTGCCGGATGTTCGGGATTAAAAGCGTATCCCAAGATATGCACTTCGGTATCTATCAATATTGAAGTAATTTCTACGCCTGTCCAAAGTTGAGGAATAAATGTGCCACCACGATAGCTTTGTAGATAGTGACGAGCGATTTGATAGCCTCTAACGGTGTGATGATCGGTAATGGCAAACCCTTGCACCTTTAAGGCTAAAGCCTGGTCAATTAAAGCGTGGGGTTGGAGCTGTCCATCAGAGTAAATGGTGTGCAGATGGAAGTTATAGTAATGGGGACAACTATCTGCGTTAATCGTTTGCCAAATTGCTTGGAGAGTTTGCGTATCTTGCCCTTGTAAGGATGAGTGTGATTGACGAGGGAAATAAGTAGTCGGCATGATAACCTCAGTAGTTGGTACGTTCAATCCAGATGTTGCTTTGATTCAGTGGGAAAGTAAACCGATAATTGTTGAGTAATATTACAAATTTCTTCCTTTTAACCTTAGCAAATCTTTTTCTAGTTGTTTTTACGAGGGGAAGCTGTGACAAAACAGGTGTTGATTATTGGTGGGACGGGACATATTGGTCGTTGTGTTGCACAGGACATTCAGAAGCACAGCCAAGCTAATGTAACGGTAACCGGACGTAAATCTTCTTATAACCAAGATTTTCCTTTTTTACCGTTCGATTTGAACAATCAAGATCAAATTAAAAACCTGATTTCTAATTTTGATTTAGTGGTTCATTGCGCCGGACCGTTTCACCATCGGGATGGTCGGGTTTTAAAGCATTGTATTGAGGAAAGCATCAACTATATTGATGTTAGTGATCACCGCTCGTTTCATTTGCAGGTTGCCAATTACCATCAAGCTGCACTCCAAGCGGGAGTCACGGCGATTTTACATACCGGCGTCTTTCCCGGAATTTCTAACTTAATGGCGCGAAAAGGGGTAGAAGCCCTCGATCAAGTCGAGTCGATTCGTTTAAATTACTTGGTTGCCGGATCAGGTGGCGCCGGTTTGACAGTAATGCGAACGACCTTTTTAGGCATTCAATCTCCTTTTTTTGCTTGGATCAAGGGGCAATGGCAAAAGGTTATCCCCTACAGTGAACCGGAAACCGTGACATTTCCCCAATATGGCGAAGCGGATGTGTATTGGTTTGATGTTGCTGAAACCTATACTCTCACTCAGTCTTTTGCTGTGGATACCGTTGTTACTAAGTTTGCCTCTATTCCTAATTTTTACAATGATTTAACGGCGCTGGTTGCCCATCGTGTCCCCCATTCCGTATTAAAGAATCCATTGGTTATGGAAGGGTTATCTCGGATGAGTTTAGGGATGGCAAGAGTGACGGATTTAGCAAGTGGTGTCGGAATTGCCGTTGTTGTTGATGTAACCGGTTGGCAAGGTAACGAGAAAAAACACTATAAGCTTAAATTTTATCATAATCATACCGCGATCGCGGCTGGGATGGGTGCCGGCAGTGTTGCCCAATTATTACTCAATCAAGATGTTATTCAGCCGGGAGTGTGGTCAGTAGAACAAGCGGTGACAACTCCCCTGTTTGAGGGGATGATGCAGCAACGGGGTCTTAAGATTGATACGACTGTTACTGGAAATTAAACCACTTTAAAAACCATGCTCGAAGCAATTATTTTTGATATGGATGGGTTATTGATTGATTCAGAACCCTTTTGGCAACAAGCAGAAATTGAAATGTTTGCGGATGTTGGATTAAAGTTAACCCCGCAACTGTGTCTGCAAACAATGGGATTAAGAATTGATGAAGTGGTGAATTATTGGTATCGGCAATTTCCTTGGGATCATCCATCTCAGGAAAAAATTGCCCAACGAATTGTCCAACGGGTGATTGAACTCATTGAAACCCAAGGGGCGGCGAGAAAAGGGGTTGATCCTTTATTTGATTTTTTAGAGAGCATTCCCTTGCCTTTAGCATTAGCCTCCTCTTCTGATTACGCTCTCATTGAAGCTGTCATCAAGCGTTTGCATTTAAGTGATAAGTTCCAAATTATTCACTCTGCAACTGAGGAATGCTATGGAAAACCTCACCCAGCCGTTTATTTAACCACTGCTGAAGAATTGGGAGTAACCCCAACTCACTGCTTAGCCCTAGAAGATTCCTTCAATGGGGTTCTATCTGCCAAAGCAGCGAGAATGATGTGTTACGCCATTCCCGAAGGATACCCCGACCCAGATCCAAGATTGATCATTGCTGACGAGATCTTTCCTTCGCTTCTCCAAGCAAAAACGGCGCTTGCTTCTCTCCTCAGCAAAGAGTAATCTCCTTAAGCAAGGGGTCAGTCCTAGGTCCTCTAAAGCAGTCCGACAAAGTGTAAGGGACCCGCACCACTGATTAATTCAATCATGAGAGCGAGAAAGCCTAACATCGCTAAACGACCATTCCACACTTCTGCAGTTGTTGTCATTCCCCACTCCCACCGTTCCTGTGGATACATTTTGAGGTTTTTCTTTAAGGGAGTCACTTCTGCAAAGCCCCGATCTGGGGAATTTAGGGCATGATCGACACAGTTAGTCAGGGCTTGGATAAAGGTGGAATCAGTATTTAAGGCAGGAACTCGTTGGAAGTTTTCTACTCCCGCTTCTTCAGCGAGTTCGCGATACTCAATATCAATTTCTTGTAGGGTTTCAATGTGTTCGGAGACAAAACTAATGGGAACCACCAGTAAATCTTTAACCCCTTTTTTTCCTAGTTCTACAATCGCTTCTTCCGTGTAGGGCTTCAGCCATTCCACCGGACCGACCCGACTTTGATAAGCTAAGGTGTGCTCATTGGGACGGTTTAAGGTTTTCATGATTAAACGGGTACATTCTTCGATCTCATACTGATAGGGATCGCCCGCTTCTTCTACATAACTGAGGGGAACACCGTGAGCGCTGAAGAAAATATGGACTTGGTCTGGGTTAGAAAATTTATCCAGTTCTTGACCAATCAAGTTTGCCATGGCTTGTAAATAGGCCGGTTCATCGTACCAAGAGGGAATGACGGTATAGGGAACTTTTTGGAGAGCGGGGTCTTCTTGCCAAATGCGTTCTAAAATCCGGAAACTTGACCCACTGGTACTGATAGAAAATTGGGGATAGAGGGGAAGAATCACCAGTTGATCGATTTGATCGCGTTTAATCCGAACTACTGCTTCTTCCGTAAAGGGATGCCAATACCGCATTCCCACATAGACGCGGGCATCTTTCCCTTCTGCTTGCAGTTGCTGTTGGAGGGCTTGTGCTTGTTCTTCTGTAATCCGACGCAGCGGCGATCCGCCCCCGATTTCTTTGTAGTTTTCTTGGGATTTGCGCGATCGCGCTGTAGAAATAAACCAAGCCAATGGTTTTTGCAACCAAGATACGGGTAAACGGATAATTTCTGGGTCAGAAAATAGATTGTATAAAAAGGGACGAACATCTTCTAATTCGTCCGGTCCACCTAAGTTTAGAAGTAAAACCCCGACTCGACCCATAATAAGTATTGTTTATTAAATTTAAGTTTTCAGTTTCTTTATTAAGTTTAACAATTTCTTCTTAATTGAGTTAAGCTCGCAAGAATTCTTAGAATTTCCCCAGACTGCCTTGATAGGATGGAAAGGTATCTGGTATTACTTTAGCCACAGGAGGTTTTCAGTTATGATTGAGCTTAACGTTCCCAGCATTAAATGCGAAGGCTGTGCTGAAGCCATTACCAATGAAATTAAAACCCAAGACCCCAACGCCAAGGTTGAAGTGGATGTCGAGCAGAAAATTGTTAAGGTGGAAACCACCGCTCAAGCAAGTGCAGTGAAAGAAATGATTAACACGGCAGGACATACCGTTAACTAAAGCAAAGAAATATTAAACTCATTTTGACAAAGTTCAACTCGGGAAACAAGTGATTTATGGAGCAGTTGTCATCTCAGCCAGAATCCTTCTACTATTTCGCCTATGGGTCTTGTATGTGTCCGGTTGATCTCAAACGGACGCTGCAAGAAAATACCTATCCTTATGTGGTTGGTCCCGCTACTCTCCCTCATTATCGTCTTGGCTTCTATCATCGCTCTCCCCGTCGTCAATGTGGGGTCCTCGATGTCGTTCGTGATACCAGCGCGTCAGTGATGGGAGTTCTCTACCAACTGCCGTGGCGCTTTAGTGAAGCCCTCGATATTCGCGAAGAAGTGCCAACCCAAGGCTATCGGCGAGAAGAAGTCAGTGTTCAGGCGCACGGAAAATGGTATCACCGAGTTCGGACGTATACAGTTGTTAATAAATTACCGCGAGAAATTCCACCAAACGAGTGGTATTTTCATGTGGTTTTGCGTGGGGCAACCACGTGTGGACTCCCGGAAGACTATCGTTGGCAACTCTTTCACCAAATGCACAATCTCCAGCAAGCTTACCGCTCACTCGATAAAATAAGCTAGAAGCAACCGTCGATTAGGAGCATCGTCGTGTCAGCAACGAATAATCCTTCTCAAATTCCACCCTCTGATGCCATTGAACCCGATCAATCGCTTCATGCTGACTCAGAGCATTGGTTTGAGTATCCGATCCGAGTTTATCCCCACCACACCGATTACGCGGGAGTGGTTTGGCATGGAACTTATATTCAATGGCTCGAAGAAGCCAGAATTGAATATTTGCGATCACTGGGCTTAGACTACAGCGAACTGGTCGCTCTGGGTTGTGAATTGCCAGTGGTTGATTTATCCCTGCGCTATCATTATTTCCTCCGACTTGGGGATGAAGCAGTACTCCGCACCCGTATGAATGAAATGTCAGGGGTCCGGATGCACTGGGATTACCAAATTCAATCCCTTGATCGAGAAACGAAGTATCTTACCGCAACAGTGACACTGGTTGCCGTTGATCGAGAAAAAGGAAAAGTGATGCGGAGTTTACCCTCAACTGTGAAAGATATCTTAGTAAAACGACATACTTAGCCAAAACTGCACTGAAGATAGACCAATCTTTGCCAAGGATTTGGTAAGATTTTCCCTATAGAATTTGGAGATAATTAAAATTATGAATATTTTAATGCAAGCAGAGGCAGCTGCAGAAGCAGGTAATAGCTTTCCGATTTCCTTTACTGCCGTTTATATCATCGGTTTTATTGCTGCTGTCACCATTGGTTCCATTGCTTGGTATAACTCAAAACGCCCAGCTGGTTGGGAAGGACAAGAGCGCCCGGACTGGGTTCCTGAAGTTGATACCAAAAAAGAAGAGGAATCGGAAAACAAGCAGTAAATTCAACCCTTAAGTTGAGTTGATTTCTAACCTGGGCTAGATATCGCATTATAGAAGTCGCCGTAAAACCAAGCGTCTTTAGACCTTGGATATAAGGCGAGTTAGGCGAAAAGTTCAATGCTTTGAGCTTAACAAACTCAACTCATTTGTGCTAAATTAATTTAAGCTATTTTAGACAGCTTAAATTATGATTGTCATTGAGTACAAAGTCAAAGCCAAGACAACTCAATATACTGCCATTGATGAAGCAATTCGGACAACTCAGTTCATCCGAAACAAAGCGCTTCGTTACTGGGAAGACAATCATGGTGCGACCAAGTATGACCTGAATAAGCAGTGCAAACTTCTTGCTCAAGAGTTTGAATGGGCAAAAAAGCTCAACTCTCAAGCCAGACAGTCTGCTGCGGAGAGGGCTTGGTCAGCAATTAGTCGATTTTTTGACAATTGCAAAAAGAAAGTAGCTGGTAAAAAGGGATATCCTAAATACCAAAAAAACAACCGTTCAGTTGAATATAAACTGACCGGTTGGAAACTTGACCCCAACACGAAAAAGCACATCACGTTTACTGATGGAAACGGTATTGGTCGAGTGAAACTGATTGGGAGTCGGGATATCTATTTCTATTCCAAAGAACAGATTAGACGAGTGCGGTTAGTTAGACGAGCAGATGGGTATTACTGCCAGTTTTGCCTCAACGTCGATATTAAAGAGGAGGTTGAACCGACTCAACAAGCCATTGGCTTAGATGTTGGCTTAACCGATTTCTATACAGACAGTAAAGGACACAAGCAGCCAAATCCTCGTTTCTTCCGCAAAGGAGAAGAGGAGTTAAAACGCTCCCAACGTCGTCTATCACGCAAACACAAAGGTTCATCTAACCGTAGAAAGGCAAGGCAAAGATTAGCCAAGAAACACCTGAGAATAAGTAGGCAGCGTCAAGAACACGCTCGGAGAGTAGCGCGTTGCGTAATCCTATCTAGCGATGTGGTCGCCTATGAAGAGTTGCAAGTTAAAAACTTGGTCAAGAATCATAACCTTGCTCAATCTATTTCAGATGTTGGTTGGTATCAGTTCCGTGTCTGGTTGGAGTATTTTGCTCAGAAGTTTGGGAAGGTGACGGTGGCTGTTCCACCTCACTACACAAGCCAAGAATGTTCTAATTGTGGACGGATTGTCACGAAATCTCTATCTACACGCACTCATACCTGTAAGTGTGGTTGCCAACTAGATAGAGACGAAAACGCTGCCATCAACATCTTAAGAAAAGGACTCCGTACTGTAGGGCATACAGGAACGGTGGGGCTCGACTCCAAAAACGCTTGGGAAGATGACGCCTCTACTTTGGTAGGACACGTCCTGTCGAAGCAAGCATCGTCGCAGAACCAAGAATCCCACGGCAAAGCGCGTAGCCTAGCCGTGGGAGTGTCAATTAGCCCAATCGCAGCAGCTGGCTAAGGCAAACTGGCACAATAGAAAAAAGACACAGTGCTCAAAGTCAATTCTAGTCAGTAATGGATCAAAACATCAGCCAGTTATTAGAAAAACTACGAGACGAAGATGAAACGGTACGCCAATCTGCCACGGCTCAACTCTGGCAAATTTGGTTTCAGCAAAAAGGGATTTGGGGATTAGAACAGTTACGACGCGCCCAAAAGCTGATTGATCAAGGGAATTTACAACAAGCGGAAGCACTCCTCACTGAGGTCATTGCAGATAATCCTACCTTTGCCGAAGCTCGGAATCGGCGAGCGGTCTTATATTACCTACGGGGAGAGTATGAAAAATCACGAGCTGACTGTTTGCAAGTGGTGCAGTTGAATCAGTTTCATTTCGGGGCTTGGCATGGTCTCGGGTTGTGTCACGCGGCGTTAGGAGACTACCGTGACGCGATCGCTGCTTTTCGTAAAGCATTGAAAATTCAACCTTATGCCCTCATTAATCAGAAACTCATTTTAGAATGTACAGCAAAACTGAGTGACTAACGAGGCAATCTAACTAGGCAGGCACTGAAGTTTGCGGTTTAGCAAAAATCATCCGCCCCGCAGACGTTTGCAAAGCAGAAGTGACCACGACGGGTAGTTCTCCCCCGACATACTCTTGTCCCTCTTCTACAACGACCATTGTGCCATCTTCTAGATAGCCGACACCCTGTTCGGGTTCTTTGCCCTGTTTGAGAATTTTTAACTCCAGTGTATCCCCGGGAAGATAGATGGGACGAACCGCTTGGGCTAAATCATTAACATTGAGCACCGATACTTTCTGTAAGTCAGCGACTTTATTCAAGTTGTAATCATTGGTGAGTAAAACCCCATTAATTTCTTGAGTAAAGCGCACCAATTTAGCATCAACGGTATAAACATCGTCATAATCCGAACTGTTAATCACAATTCGTTCGGGATACTCTTGTTGCATCCGTTTGAGGATATCTAAGCCGCGACGACCCCGCACTCGTTTTTGGTCATTGGCTGTATCGGCAAGATACTGCAACTCTTGTAAAACAAATTGCGGAATAATCAATTGCCCCTCAATGAAGCCTGTATTAAGGAGTTCTTCAATACGTCCATCAATAATACAACTGGTATCGAGGACCTTTGTGGTTGCCGATTTGAGGGTACCTTCCGCCACTAAAAGATATTCCATACTATTGGGATTAATCAGTCGTAAAAAGGTTCGCCCGTGCGTGTCAGCGAGGGTGACCCCAAGGAAGCCAAAAATGACACTCCCTAAAATGGCAATTAAAGGTTTAACAAAGTTCAATTGTTCGGGAATGGGAAATAGAAAAATGGGGGCTAACATTAAATTAGCAATCAACAACCCAATAGCAAGTCCGACCGAGCGAGTCAGGATCACTTCAATGGGCGTTTGGCGAATTTGCTTTTCTAAACGACGATAGAACGTTTGCGCGGTTAGTCCGACGGCTAAACCAATAATGGCGGTAAAACTGCCAATAATCCAACGCAGGGCTTCAATGTTGGTGACAGACTCTAAAGCCGCGTCCGGCAGTAAGTCGATACTACCAAACCCTAAACTGGCAGCAGTAAGAACGAATAAGATAACGATGATGACATCAATCATGAGTATTGTCCAATGGAAAAATTATGATCACGATTAGGATCGGAATTAAACTCCTATTATATCTTTGCTTGACCAAGGCTTAGACTCAGTCTTTCCGGTTTGAGACAGCATAATATTTAACGTTTGCTTTGTCCTTTTTCCTATCTCCTATTGTGAACGCTTCTGTAATAATCATGTCTTCCTTAAGATGGGAATCGTCAATCCAGGTTAATTCGTTAATAATTGATTAATGATTTTGCCAACAAGTTCCGCTTATATTCACATTCCGTTTTGCCGTCGTCGCTGCTATTACTGCGATTTCCCAATTAGTGTGATTGGGGATGGCGGAGGAACGCTGAACCGGGCTCAGGCAATGGCACGATATGTCACCCGATTATGTCAAGAAATTCGTTTGACGGCTCATTGGTTTCCGACTGCAAGTTTGAACACGGTTTTTTTTGGTGGGGGAACCCCTTCTTTGTTACCCGTATCGGAACTGGAGAAAATTTTGGCGACTTTAGATCACTCTTTTTCCATCGCTAAAGATGCAGAAATTTCCATCGAAATTGATCCGCAAACCTTTGATCTTGAGCAACTAAAGGCTTATCAGCAGCTGGGGATTAACCGCTACAGTTTAGGCGTACAAGCGTTTCAAGATGAATTATTAGCCCAAATGGGACGAACGCATCGGGTTGATGATATTCATCGCGCGATCGCGCAATTTGAACAATTAGGGATTGCGAACTTTAGCCTCGATTTAATCTCCGGTTTACCCCAACAAACCCTTGAGCAATGGGACGCTACCCTTGACCAAGCCATTACGTTATCTCCCCCTCATCTTTCTTGTTATGACTTGATTATTGAACCGGGAACTGCCTTTGAACGGCAAGCGGAAGCCGGGAAATTACCTTTACCCCCCGATGAAACCGCTGCCGAAATGTATCGTCTAACTCAGCAAAAATTAACCACTGCTGGCTACACCCACTACGAAATTAGTAATTATGCTTACCCAGACTCCCAATGTCGCCATAATCGAGTGTACTGGGAGAATCAGGCTTATTATGGGTTCGGTATGGGGGCAGCCAGTTTTTTAGGCGGACAACGTTTGACTCGACCGCGCACGCGCCGTGAGTATGCGAGTTGGGTTGAAACCTTGAGCGATCCTAATCATGAGTTGCATCAAACGACCCATCTTGATCCTGATGATCAACTATTGGAAATTTTGATGCTGGGTTTAAGATTAACTGAAGGGATTGACTTAAGCGCGATCGCGCACCAGTTTGGTTCAGAAAAAGTCCAATATCTGATTCAGATTTTGGAACCTTACATAGAGCGCAACTGGGTAATTTTAGGTCACGCCAATCATCATCATTGGGGACACTTACAACTGGCTGATCCCGAAGGGCTCTTATTTTCAAATACCATTTTGGCGCACTTATTTAGCGCGTTTTCTGATGAAACGGCTTAAACAATTACTCTTCTTTGTCGGACTCTTCTAAGCCCACATTGATATTATTCAATGAGCGACGCTTTAATTCTTTTGATTTAGAACGAGGCAATAAGTCAAACACCTCACGAAAAGCATCATCAATCCGCTCAAAACTGACTTGTCCCACTTCATTAAAAGCAACCTCTCCTTGTTGGTCAATAATCACTGTTTGCGGAACCAGTCCACGATAATAGTAACCCGCTTCTGTGGGCTGGAATTCGTCTTGATCCCTTAACATATCGACATTAATCGGAATAAAACTGGCGGCTCGCCCATAATAGCGTTGTAACTCAGAAACCGTTACGGAAAAGGCTTTGCAGTCTTTGCTATCTTCCAAATAAAACACCAGCAAACTCGGTTTTCCCCCTTTCATCGACTCAGCCAGAGAAACGCGGGGGGGAACTAACGAACCATTACCAGCATACAACGCAAAGATATTGCCATCATAACGATCATCATCTAATCCCGCGATCGCGCTCGGCATTAACCAAAGCCAGCAAGCAAGAGCGACCATACAAACTAGCGCAAATGCAGAAAAGCGTTGACGAGGAACAATTGTTTTAAACATAAATGAACTCAAATTAAACTGAATAATAATTATCTTGGCAATAAAGAAAAACAATCAATTGTTTATTATCAATGATTGATGGCGTCTCAGCAAGCTTTAGCCAGAGGTAATTAACTTTTATGACGCTTGTGCCGGAAGGTTGCGCATTCACCTAGGTATGGATATAATATTGGTTTACTATAGTAATCTTTTTTTAAGGCAACCTCTCCTGAGGCATTTAACCTTCTTGATGTCCTCCTTGGTGCTGATCCCAAGCGCTATCCAGGATCAATCAAGAGATAGAGTCGGTCAAACCTTGATTTAATCTAAACTCTGTAATTAGCCTTTGCAACCCATAAAAAATTCGTAAAGCACTTTTTACGTTTTATCCGTTTTGCAGCTTGTAATGACGGTTTCACGGGTTATTACAACTCTCAAATCAGTGATTACAAAGTTAAGAAAAGATTAAGTTATAACCAAGACACAATTCCTGAAGAGCTACTCTAGTTAGCTCTTCGATTCAGAAAAAATAACCTTCTGTAAAAGAGAGGGAAATTTATCTTCTCCTCTAGCTTAACTCAGGGTTCACTCAGTTTTCATATTTAATGTTTAACTTACTCCTAAGATTATCAATGAGGTCAAACCCATGATGCCAACAACCTACGCTAAATTCTTGCGCTTTTTGCAAGAAGAATTAGCGATTTCCAATGACTCAATCGCGATCGCGCAACGCCATTGCCAAAGCAATACGGATCCATTACCAATGCTGCTCTGGCAATATGGTTTAATTACCTTAGAGCAGCTAGAACGCATTTATGATTGGCTCGAAACCGTATAAGCCGTATCAATGCTGAGTAATGGTTGACTTATGCTGACAATATTCAGAAGCTTCGGGAAAGCAACCCCCAAACTGAAAACGCGTAACGTTAATTTAGGGCGTTTGTGGAGCTTCTTGTTCTGATTGAGAGTATGACGGGTCATCAATGAATGTCATCCGACCGAGGGGCCAAAACCGGACAGCAGCGCGACCGATAATATTTTCACGAGGCAAAAATCCCCAATAATGAGAATCATAGCTATTATTCCGATTATCGCCTAAAACCAAGTAGTGACCCTCGGGAACTGTCACCGGACCAAAATCATAATCCGGTTCATCGGCAAGATAATTTTCCAGCAGAGGCTGGCCATCGACTGTTACGACGCCTCCCCTGACTTGAATCGTTTCTCCCGGTAGACCAATCACCCGCTTAATAAAAGCATCATCATAGCCTTGTTCCTTTAGCGCCTCTGTTGGCGAGAAAACAACAATATCTCCTCTTTCGGGAGAGGTAAAGCGATAGCCAATCTTTTCAATCAGGAGACGGTCATTAATTTTTAAGGTCGGTAACATGGATGTGGAAGGAATGTACCGTGCTTCGGCAACAAAGGTACGAACGCCAAAAGCTAACACCGCACTTAAAGCTAAGGTTTTCAGTCCTTCTACCCAGGGATTTTCTACATTATTTTCAGCCATTGAGTCACAAATCGGATCTAGATTATAAGCTGTTCTTGTTGAATACTTTTCTATCCTAACGTCCTGAGAGGACTCCCGTTATAGCGACGTGAAGAGCTTAACGGGCAGATGAATCAGGACATCTACAATTTGCTTTTGCATTTTGTAGGATTGATGCTATAATGATTTTAATCACATAAATTTGGTTGAATGCTGAATTTAACTTACAACTACAAAATCATTCCAACTAAAGAGCAAATAGACAAAATTGAACACAACTTAGCTGTTTGCAAATCAGTTTGGAATTATGCCTTAGCGGAAAGAAAGCTCTGGTCTAACAGCCGTAGTTGCCCAGTTAATGCGTGTTCGATCAAGTCTGAATCTATTGTTCCACCGTTTGAATATCCTACCTACCATACTCAATCAGCTAACCTAACTCAGGCTAAAAAGACCAATGATTTTCTTAAATCTGGAAATGCAATAGCGATGCAGCAGACATTAAGAAAACTTGACCGCGCTTTTAATGACATGAAAGCAAAAGGGTGTGGTTTCCCTCGCTTTAAGAAGCGAATGAAGTCTTTTAACTTGTTGGCTAAAAAATTTGAGGTTAACGGAAATAAGATTAAACTACCTTTGCTTAAAGAAGTCAGGTTTGTCAAATCACGGGAGATTCCAGAAGGATTCAAAATTAAGCAAGTTCAAATAGTCAAGAAAGCGTCTGGCTACTACGCTAACTTAGCTCTTGAACTTGAGGTTGATGTCCCAATACCTCAACCTCATGGTCATGCTATAGGTGTTGATGTTGGGATTCAAAGTATGCTAGCCACTTCTGATGGCTTAACGGTAAAGCGACCAGTGTTTCTTGATAACGTTCTGCGCAAGATTCAATTACTGCAAAGAAAATTACGTAACAAGAAACGTGGTTCTAATAAATACCTTAAGCTACAAAAAAGGATTGCTTTGCTGCATGAAAAAGTAGCTAACAAGCGTAAAGATTACCACTTCAAACTGGCTCATCAACTTTGTGTTGATGCAGGCCTGATATTTGTCGAGGACATCAACTTCACAGCTTGGAGTCGAGGAAGGTTCTGTAAGCAGTCCTTAGATATGGGTCTCGGTCAGTTCTTCACCATTCTGGAGTATGTCTGCTCTCAAAGCGATACGTACTTTGCCAAAGTGAATAAAGATTACACTTCTCAAGTGTGTCCCCACTGTGGAGTCAATACAGGGAAAAAGGATTTGAGCCAACGCCTTCATGTCTGTCCAGAGTGTGGATCTGAGCAAGATAGAGACGTAGCCGCTGCTGAAGTGGTAATGAAACGTGGATTAACTGCGGTCGGTGCGCCCGTGGTGAAACAGCCCAGTGATGACGGTCTGCCGGGGACTACGGTCTAGGTAAGAGTCTAAATGGGAATCTCCCGTCATAATCCTTGATTTGACGGGATGAGGTTCAATGTAGAACTTACGGAAAAATGTCTGAGTCAACTCATCTCATTCTGCGTGGTACTGAAATTTTATATTCTGGAAGAAAAAGCTAAGGCGATGCCAATTCTCCCTTCGGGAGACCGGGGGTGGAAACCTCTTTGGCGTTAAGGTTGACTCAAGCCAAAGCGGGACGCTGCAGTGTGGCATAGGAGAATCAATGAGTGTCAGCCGGACTCGCGAAAACCGATAAAATTCCTAATCAAGGCAGCGATCGCGCCTTGATATGATGCTGATTTAGTGTGATTGAATCTCAATACGTATCGCCCGGTTCTCCGAAAAAATCTTGTAAGTAAATGTGGTTGGAGTCCCTCAAAGTTCTGGTTTGGAGTGGAGAAACTCATTTTGATCGCAAGCAGTTTTCTATGCTTTTTGATCAGTAAAAAATAAGAGGATGCGAGTCATTACAATGCCAAAAATCAAACCAAAGAAATGACCTAAGAAACTGACATTTGCGACACTCAGATCAAAAACAACTTGTAAACCAATAATGAGCATCACTAACCGTAATCGGTCTTGAGCAATTTTTGATTTGTCTTGTTGCCATCCTCGCCATAAAATGATAAAAGTTGCCCCCATTAACCCCATAATTGCCGCAGAAGCCCCCACTAATAATTCATCGCCTTGCCCCATTTTTAATGCAACTGCTGTAAATACAGAAATGGCACTGATACCACTCATAAAATAGATGATTAAATAGCGAATCCATCCCACATAAAATTCCACATAAGGACCAAGAATCCATAATCCCAAAAGATTACTGGCTAAGTGAATCCAACCATAATGAAGAAAATTAGCGGTCAAAATTCGCCACGGTTCTCCCGAAATGATGGCGTTGGGAACTGCTGCGCCTAATTGGTAAAGGGTTTCTAAATTTTGACTCCCGCCTTGATTAATTTCCCAAATAAAGACCAGGATATTGATCAAAATTAAACTATAGGTGGTGTTGGCTTTGGTGGGAGTTAAACTAATTGCACCCCCATAATTGAGTTCGTGTTGTAGATCTTTTTTAATCGCTGCAATCATCTGCAAGGAATCAGCCCTTAAAATGGAGTTGGCTTCCGGACAAGGTTCAGTCAAACGAAATGCAATTGCTGCCTCTAAAGCCAGATCTTTTTTTTGAATATTGAATAATATCGTTTGTCCAACTTCCTGATTTCCCGCTGCCATTTCTGCGGTTGCTAGCCAAAACTCCTGTACATTTTTAGGGTAAATTTTTAAAGTTGAAGCAAAGAGTTGCCGGACTGCTTTAACCTCTCCAGCAAAAGCAAAAACATATAAACGCGCTAAATTCACAGCCATCGACCCCCCCAATTGTTGGAGTTGGTCCTGATGAAACGTAAAGGCCCAAATTAAACCATTTAAATCACCCACTTCTCCTAAGGTTCTGCAATAAATGGTGGCTAACGTTGAGTTTTGCCATAGCCGAAACTCCGAAACTTCCGTTTGCAACCACTCTAAACACTCTTGCCAACGGGCTTCAAGCCGAAACTGGATCGCTTGCGCAGTATGCTGAAAATCATGATTTGAGTTTTGCAAATATCGATCTAAAAGGGCTTGTGCTCTTTTTAATTCTCCTTTTTTCGTTAATTCTAATGCTCGTAAAAATTGCGGTTGTTGTTGCCAGCCATCTCCCGGATGTAGCAAAGATAAAAAAGACGCTAACTGTCTGGCGCTTTGAAACTTTTCTTGGTAAATCAAATAATTAACTTGTCTTAACCCCAGAATCGGCATTAAAACCAAAATTAACCAGAAAATGCCGCCGATAATACCTGATCGTTCAGGGGCAAAAAATGAAGAAGCAATAATGACAGCAAGAATACCAGTTGCGACTCCTAACCATCCCCAATTCCTACGGGAACTTATGACTCGGACAATTAAAGAACAACAGGAAATAATCACTAAGAGGCGCAAAATTGTATTTAAGTCCATCCAATATTTGATTTTTAGGCATGAAAATCAGTAACTACAATCATTATCATAACGATCAGTTTTAGAGGGTTAGAT
The DNA here is from genome assembly GCA_009909085.1 of Cyanobacteria bacterium GSL.Bin1. Classification (NCBI taxonomy): domain Bacteria; kingdom Bacillati; phylum Cyanobacteriota; species Cyanobacteria bacterium GSL.Bin1. Next base: position 20,777 of record JAAANX010000194.1, read on the forward strand.
CGCTTACAAAAGAAATAAGAGCTTCTCTGGAAATTGGATCAACCCTCAATTGTCCCAATACTGATAAGAAATCGATTTATTCGAGTGACGAATTTGACTGTGATATGCAGTTACAGGAAGGACTAGCCATTGGTCACGGAATTGGAGAGACCATCAGAATTATATGACTCAAGCCTTAAATTAAATCAAATGACCTGCGGTTAAGTCTATTTTGTCCTAAGAGCAGGTCATTTTGGGGTGGTAGTTGCTTAAAACTTATTAAGGTTAATTCCCATTTCATTTGCCATTTTTTGCAAGCCCTTCTTTTGCAAGGTTTTAATGGCTTTTGTGGAAAGAGTGAGTTTGACCCAACGGTTTCCTTCTGGCCACCAAACCCGCTTGGTTTGCAAGTTAGCATTTTGTAGCTTTTTCGTTCGGCGGTGAGAGTGTGAAATCGCAAAGGCGTTGTTTGCTCTTTTTCCTGTCAATTGACATCGACGACTCATAAACAATTTCTCCAAAAAAGAATCCGTTCTCCATCATACCAAGCAAAAAGATAGAGACAGGTTAATGCAATTCAGATTATCATTGTGGACATAACGATGATCTATTTCACCAACTCTTGTCCTTTATATATGAATTTGATGCAGAATCATGTCTTTTCCTACCGCTTCTCCCGTTCTATTAGTCGATGGCTATAACATCATCGGGGCTTGGTCCGAACTCAAGTCCCTGCGCGATCGCGATTTAGAAGCAGCCCGCGATCGGCTTGTGGATACTTTAATTAACTATACTGCAAGCAAAGGCTATCACACGCAAGTCGTTTTTGATGCTCATTTCCAGAGTACCCCCAAGTTTCGTGAAACGCTGACAGCGTATCTGTCAGTTTACTATACCGCTTATAAAGAAACTGCCGATACCTATATTGAAAAATTTTGTGCCACCAATTCCCGTCAAGGCAGAGTGGCGCAGCAGCGGTTGATTGTTGCGACTTCAGATCGCGCCCAACAGCTGACGGTTTCCGGATATGGTGCAGAATGGCTCTCTGCCCAACAACTGGCGAATGATGTCACCTGGGCGAGACGTAAGACGAAAACTAAGCAGCGATCGCGCCAAAAACCGCAAGGGCGTTTTTTAGTCAATGCCCTGGATCCGAAAGCACAGAAGCAGTTGTCAAAGCTGCGTCATGGTTCCTAGCACGCCTGCTTTCCTGAGACAATTTGAAATTTTTGGCGGAGAAATGTTGACAGTCCCCAAAAGCTACGTTAGATTATTAAAGGACTGAACAACGAGCCCCCATCGTCTAGAGGCCTAGGACACCTCCCTTTCACGGAGGCGACAGGGATTCGAATTCCCTTGGGGGTACTGTAGAAAAGAGCGCTAGCATCGACTAGTGCTCTTTTTTTGTGATTGCTTAACTCATCCTACTCCTAAGTCTCACGTCGAAGCCTATAACTTGGTTCAGCAGACCCTAATTAATTCTTATTATTAAGAAATTATTATTTAAGTATTTAGGGAAAGACACGACTTTAAAGGGATCAAATAAAGAAAAAACAGACTTGTGACAATCAAACAAGTGGACTAGGTATTCAAAAGGCAAAATGGATGAAACCCTCACATTATAAGACATTGAGCAATATTACTTCTCCTTAATGACAAGTCACTTAATATTGATCTTCTCTAGCAATTTGCTCTAAAATCAGAAATGTTAGAGGATCTAAATCCATATGGTCTAAAAATTTTGGTGTGAGGTTATGATGTCAAATATTAAGCTAACTCATTTATTCAAAGCTGCTCCCATCTTATTAGGTGCATCTTTTATTGCTGCCCAAGCGGGGCCCGTATTTGCTCAAAGTGCAGGCAATTCTGAACAAGAACTGTTACAGCAAATTGATGAATACAACAATCAAGGAAGCAATGATTCCTTGAACCAAGTTAATAGCGTTTTCCAGCTTCGTGATGTTTCCCCTGGAGATTGGGCATTTGAAGCACTCCGTAACTTGGTAGAACGCTACGGTTGTATCGCCGGTTATCCCGATGGGACTTATCGCGGCGATCGCGCACTCACTCGTTATGAATTTGCGGCTGGTTTAAACGCCTGTTTACAACAAATTGAGCGTCTCATCGCAGCGAACCAAGGCCAAGTCAGCGCCGAAGATTTAGCTGCCCTAGAACGCTTAATGCAAGAATTTGAAGCGGAACTGGCTACTCTGGGGACTCGCGTTGATAACCTAGAAGGTCGCGTCGGCTTCTTAGAAGATAATCAATTCTCCACAACCACCAAATTAAATGGTTCGGTGGTCTTTATGAACACGGTTGCCTTTGGCGATGACTTAAATCTTACTGTGGGTACAGGTGGAGTAGATTTAGAGAGTGAGGATGAGGTTGACAGCAACGTCAGCTTTCTCTACGATGCGGTTCTCGACTTTAATGCCAGCTTCACCGGTCGCGATGAATTAAAAGTGAGCTTCCAAGCTGCTGATTTTGGTTCCAACGGTGACTTTGTGGTTCAATCTACAGGTACTAATGATGCTGCTTTAGACAATTCAGAAAATACCGGTGGCAGTTTTGAACTCGAAGACTTAATCTATACCTTCCCCCTTGGTGACAAGGTTCAGATTGCCATTGGCGCCAACGATATGGATCCCGATGAAACCTTTGAGTATAACTTCGGTAGCGGCGGTGAAATTAATGACTTTACTCAAGATGATATCGCAACGCTTGATGGTACGATTGGCTTCGTAGATGAAGACGGGGCAGGTATTAGTACAAACATTGCCTTAACTGACCGACTCTCTTTTGGCGTTGGTTACACCGTTGACCCCGATGACTCGGCAACTGACTTTGAGGTCGGTCTGTTCCAAGACTATGTGGCAGCCGCTAACCTTAACTATGCTGGGGATAATTTTGACATTGGTGTGGGTTATACCCGCGGTCAAGATGGTACTAATATCGGTGACCTTGATGGTGATGGTGATATCGATAGTGCCGATATTACTCAAAACGCAGTTGGTGCTCGCGGTGCCATTCGTTTAGGATCTCGCACCGAAATTGGCGGGTGGGCAACTTACGTTGACTTAGACGCTGAAGCTAATGATATCGATGCTGACGTTGAAGCTGATGGTTGGAATTTTGGCGCTAATGTTGCCTTCTTTGATTTAGGAAAAGAAGGAAGTAAGCTCGGTCTGGCTTTTGCAAGTCCTACTTTCTTTAGTGACGTTGAGGGGGGTATCGGCGACATTCTTGCAGATGATGAAGAAGACCGCACTTACATTGGTGAAATTTCCTACGACTTCCCCCTAAGCGACAACATCTCCATTACCCCTGGTTTCTTCGCTGTCTTCAACCCTAACCGTGATGAAGATAACGATACCGTTTATGTCGGCGTTCTCCGCACTAGCTTCTCCTTCTAAACGCTAAACGAAGCTATTTCTAACAATACAAAAAGCCTCTCTCCAAACGGGGAGGGGTTTTTTTTACTCATCCTACTTCAAAAGGTCGTGGGATTTTATGCTGTCACTGGTTATGACTCTAGTACTCTGTCAACTTTGAAATGATGGATTGAGGTGGGACAAGGGGGACAAGATCAGCACACTCATCCCTCAAGACAAAATTGATCGCCCACTAGTCGAAGTTAGTCATTCGTACCAAAGACGAAGGACTAATGACCAAGGACAAAGGGACTAATTCTGATACAGTGAAGCACAGAAAAGACATACTAAGGAAATATAAAATCGTGTTTAGTCAAACTAAAATCCGTCAATGGGCAAAACTGGCTTGCTGTAGTTTTCTAATTTGCTTATTAAGTATCGGACTGATTAGTTGCGGCGGGAAAGAAACCGCTCAAACCGAAGAAGCGGAAGAGGTTCCCCCCCCAAAAGCAGTTCTCAGTGAAGTTGCCCCACCCGCCATTTTTGAAGAATTAAGACAAACCATTGATAACTATCAACCGCAAGTGTCGATTCTTAGCCCAACCAATGGGGAAGTGATTGAAGATACTCGCGTGAGTATCCAAGTTGATGTTAAAGATTATCCACTCTTTAAAAATGAAGAATTGGGCATGGGACCCCATCTTCATGTCATTTTAGATAACCAACCCTATCGTGCCGTCTATACGGCTGAAGAACCGATTGTCTTTGAAGATCTTACTCCCGGAACCCATACCATTCGGATGTTTGCCTCTCGCCCATGGCATGAAAGTTTTAAAAATGAAGGGGCATACGCGCAAGTAACCTTTCACTTATTTACAGAAACTGGAGACAATGCACCTGATCCAGAGGAACCTTTATTAACCTATAGTCGCCCAAAAGGTACTTATGGTGCAGAACCGATTTTATTGGATTATTATCTCACTAATGCTCCGATCCGGCTCGGTGAAGAAGATGGTGCTGCCATTAACCCGGCTGCACAAAGAGACTGGCGAGTCCGCGCTACGATCAACGGCGAAAGCTTTATTATGGATAACTGGCTGCCGATTTACTTGGAAGGGTTTCAAGTCGGACAAAACTGGATTAAGCTCGAACTCCTTGATGGGGATGGCAATCGGATTGATAACGCTTTTAATACGGCGGCGAGACTGTTTACTTATCAACCCCAGGGAGAAGATACCCTTTCTAAATTAGTCCGGGGAGAATTAACCGCAGCAGAAGCCCGCGTGATTGTTGATGCTGAGTATCAAGTTCCTGAACCAGAGGTTGAGGAAGAAGAAGTTACACCAGAAGAAACCACTCCCGAAGAGGAAGCCCCAGCTGAAGCCGAAGAAGAAACGCCCAGTGAAGCGGTAACGGAAGAACAAGCACCGGAAACGCCTGTCGAAGGAACCACTCCTGAAACTGAAGCGGAAGAAGAAATGACAGGAGAGGAAACTCCCATTGAACCGGAAGTGGAAGAGGAAGCCCCCAGTGAACCCGAAGCAGTAACCGAAGAACAAGCACCGGAAACCCCGGCTGAAGAAACGGCTAGCGAAGCGGAAGAGGAAGCCCCTAGTGAACCCGAAGCAGTAACCGAAGAACAAGTACCGGAAACGCCTGCTGAAGAAACTACTCCTGAACCCCAAACTGAAGAGGAAATGACAGGAGAGGAAATTCCGACTGAACCGGAAGCCGAAGAGGAAGCCCCTAGTGAACCCGAAGCAGTAACCGAAGAACAAGCACCGGAAACCCCGGCTGAAGAAACTACTCCTGAAGCTGTCACGGAAGAGGAAACTCCGAGTGAACCGGAAACAGTAATGGAAGAGAACCAAACAGAATCAGAAACCTCTTCTCAGCCCTCCTCTGTTGAAGAACCGGAAACAGTCACTGAATCTGAAGAAGAAATGAAAGACGATCGCGCTGTCACTGAAGAAACCGAAGCAGCAGAAACCCCGTCTGACGAAACAGTTGTTGAACACAAGAAAACCATCGGACAGTAATCATCCTCACAGGGTGACAATCAGCTGGAAAATCAGACCGGGATTGGGTGCTAGGGAACCTTGGCGTTACTGAATCCCTAACCCCGATTCCCTATCCCCGAAAACTTTCTTGAACCCCTCTCCTCCTCTCCACCATCAATCTGTAGTCACGATTTCCCCCTTTCGCTTTAGGAACTTCATTGTGTCAGGAAAACCTACCTCTCATCGTTCACTAGCCAATATTGCTGGTATTGTCGCGATCGCGACACTGATTAGTAAAATTTTTGGTTTAGTGCGAGAACAAGTCATTGCTGCTGCATTTGGCGTTGGTCCAGTGGTCAATGCCTATGCCTATGCTTATATTATTCCGGGGTTTTTATTAATTCTGTTAGGAGGCATTAATGGGCCCTTTCACAGTGCCTTGGTCAGTGTTTTATCCCGGCGCGATAAATCAGAAGCCGCCCCTTTAGTAGAAACCGTCACCACTTTAGTCAGTGGGATTTTACTGTTCGTCGCTATTGTGTTGGTGGTATTTGCTCCCTTTTTAATTGATTTAGTTGCCCCAGGGCTAACGGGAACTCCGAATGGAGACGCTGTCCGTTCCATTGCGATTCAGCAACTGCAAATTATGGCACCGATGGCCGTTTTAGCGGGACTCATTGGCATTGGTTTTGGCACCCTCAATGCGTCCGATCAATACTGGCTACCGGGGATTAGCCCGCTTTTTTCCAGCTTAGCTGTCATTGCCGGTTTAGGAGGGTTAGCGCTGTTTTTAGGCAATGATTTACTCAACCCTGAGTACGCGCGATTAGGGGGCATGGTTTTAGCCGGAGGAACCTTACTTGGGGCTGTTTTACAGTGGTTAATTCAACTCTATGCCCAAGCGCGATCGGGCTTAGGAAAATTTAGGCTGCGTTTTCAGTTTTCCCATCCGGGCGTCAGAGAGGTGTTAAGCGTGATGGCACCGGCAACGCTTTCTTCGGGGATGCTCCATATTAATGTTTATACCGACTTATTTTTTGCGTCTTATATTAATAATGCAGCTGCCGCAATGAAATATGCGAATCTCATTGCTTTAACCCCATTAGGCATTATTTCTAACATGATTTTAGTGCCAATGTTACCAGTTTTTTCACGGTTAGCTGCTCCAGAAAATTGGGGGGAATTAAAAACAAGAATCCGTCAAGGATTATTACTATCTGCTTTAACCATGCTTCCCCTCACGGCTATTTTAATGACCCTTGCTTTTCCGGTTGTACGCTTTATTTATCAACGCTATGCTTTCGATAACACGGCATTAGAAGTGGTTGCTCCCGTTTTAGTTGCCTATGGCTTAGGAATGTTTTTTTATTTAGGAAGAGATGTTTTGGTGCGGGTTTTTTATGCCCTGGGTGATGGACAAACCCCATTCCGAATTAGTATTTTTAATATTTTGCTGAATGTCATCTTGGACTATTTATTCGTTAATCTCTTCCAAACTCCCGGCTTAATTCTTGCCACAATTGGTGTCAATATTACTTCGATGGGAATTATGTTATGGGCGCTCAACCAGAGATTAAATGGACTCCCTTTATTGCAGTGGGGAAAAATTCTTTCCATTTTGATTGGGGCAACTCTCTTAGCAGGAATGGGAAGTTGGGGAAGCAGTCAGATTTGGCAACAATGGCTGGGACATGGCAATCTTTTGTTAGAAATGGGACAAATCATCCTTCCTTCAACCATTGCCTTAATCATCTTTTTTAGCATCGCCAGTTTGTTACGCTTACCCGAACTAACCCTTCTCACCACTCGTCTTAAAAACAAGCTTAGGAAATAATCAAAATCGAGCTGGAGCAAGCCAATCGAGTGCGATGGCAGGTAGGATAAGATAGAAAGGCAAGGCTTTGATCGGACTGGGGATCGTTAATTTCTAAGGAGAAAGAAAGCGTTTGTCCTAATTATTTTCAACTCAGGCGCATTGATCATATCAATTGCCCTTTTATTGGCGGCGTAGCTAAGTAACAACTCAAGGAATGATTAGACAGGTTTATCAATGTTCTTAGCGCAAGAAAAAAGTCAGAAGTTAGCAGTGATGTTGGCAATGGTGAGTGCAATTACGCCACTCTCTGGGCTGCATAAATTTTATTTGGGACAACCCTGGTGGGGATTAACTTATTTATTGCTGTCGGTGATCTTGACCCCGCCAATGACAGAAATGGGGATTTTGTCTTTTTTTGGACTCGCGCAAGTTGCCAGTTTGCTAGAAGGAATTTGGTATTTTATGCAGTCAGAAGATCGTTTTCAGCAACGTTTCAATCAGCATGTGGCTTCCTCATTCAGAAGCGATGGTCAGCAAAATTTCTCTCCCAACCTAGTCGAGGAAACGGCTAATGCCATTCAACGATTAGATCAGTTACGAGAAGAAGGGCTACTCTCAGAGTATGAATTTGAAAAGCAGCGTCGTCAACTCGTGAATCGGATTAATAAGTAAGCTATGATATCGCTCAATCCGCGTTTTTTGTGGTTACGAAGCAAAATTAAAAACGATCCGTATTATCGGTTTCAGTCTTTGGAAGAAATCGCGATCGCGGCACAACTCAACATTAAAATTGAAGTCAATTCAGCAATGGTGGATGATTGGTTACGTCTTCCTGGGTTTTCCATTCGTCAAGCGCAAACCCTCACTGCATTAACCGCCAGTGGCGTGCAATTCTACGCCATTGAAGATCTTGCAGCTGCTTTAAATCTTCCTGTGCAACGGCTGCAACCTTTTGCACCCATCCTCAGTTTTACCTTTGCTGATCCCGAAAGTCTCCTCACCCCCACACGGGTTAATATTAATATGGCAACTGCTGAGGAGCTAGCAACGCTCCCTTTCTTTGATCAAGCCTTAGCCGAAAAAGTGGTTGTTAATCGCCTCAATCATGGTAGTTATCGTAATGTAGCGGATTTTCATCAGCGCCTAGGTTTAGAAGCACAGTTAACCTCGCAGCTAATGCATTATCTGCGGTTCTGAATGCTTACATCATTTGCATCGATTTAGCCCGCACCGCTTGCTGATACAAGGATTCTAACTCCGTAATGTTGCAGTTGAGCGTATATCGATCAAGCACTCTCGCTCGCGCTTTCTCCCCTAATACTTTTGTTAACTCGGGGTGATCTTGTAGCAACGGCAACAACGTTTTCAGTTGCGGGGTCACCCGATTCGTACTTAAAACCACACCAGCCCCTTCTTCTAAAACCTCGCCATCAGCCCCCGCATCAGTGGCAACACAAGCAATGCCGCACGCCATCCCTTCCAATAACGATAACGATAATCCTTCAACTAGAGAGGGCAGAATAAATACATCCGCCGCTCTCAAAATTTCAATGCGTTTTTCTTCATCAGCAACAAAGCCGAGCCAAATAACGCCGTGACGTTTATTATAAAACGGTTTCAGAGAACTCACTAGCGGTCCGTCACCCACAATTACCAATTTCGATTCATTGCCCAAACGACAGTATTTCCAAGCCCGGAGCAAAGATTCAACATTTTTTTCGGCAGAGACGCGCCCCTGATAGATAAATAAACGTTCTGCCCCAAAATGAGCCTTAAAATCTGATTCTCCCGGGGAATACTTGTTTTCATCAACCCCATTGGGAATCACAGCTAATTTTTCTTCGGGAACCCCTAAGCGCATTAATAAATCCCGTTGAATGCGAGAAAAAATAATTACCCCATCATAATGAGCTAAAAAAGGGGCGTAGAGTTGATAAGTAAGGAATTGCGTGCTGGATTTGAGATTGCGCAGTTTGCTATCAAAAGGGGGGTGAAACGTCGCGACAAGAGGAAGATTCAGCTCTTTGCAAATTTCTGGGAGGCGGAAGTCGAGGGGAGAAAGCGTAAGAGAAGCATGGACGAGATCGGGTTTCAAATCTTGCAGCGATCGCCGCAGCATATTCGTTGAGCCTAAAGTGGGAATGGTGTACACCTGAGATTTATAAATAAAGGGTAAAAGAACCTCCTGACAGTGGGGCCAATTATCGGATGTCTTTTCCTCTTGGGCAAAATGGAAAAAACTAACCTCGTACCCCCGTTCTAGCAAGGCATGAGTAATATTGCGACTGTAGGTGACATTCCCACAAAATGGTGATTTTTTTCCCAACCAGGCGATGTGCATGCAACTAAAAACTCAACAATGAATAACGGGCAGTGGACAGTGATCAAAAAGTGGGCTGCAAGATTATCCAGCCAATGTTGATCAGTGACCACTCGCCAAGAGGAAGAAAACGTTTGAGAAAACGCCTCGACCAATAACCACTTGTTAATGGTTACTGGTCTTCTCCTGAGAAATATACCAAGTTAAGAGTCCTCCTGCGATCGCGATTCCGGCTAAACTCAATAAAACCGTTTCTAAACCAAAGATGGTTTCGGCAACACTCGCTAGCGCTAAGGGTAAACTCAAAGCAATATTAACAGCATTATTCTGCAAGCCAAAAACTTTTCCCCGTTTGTTTTCAGGAGTTTCTTCTTGAATGGTCGTTTGCATGGGAATCCCAACTAAAGAAGCGAAAAAGCCCAAGAGTGCGGTCATAATAAACGCCGCAGTGACATCGCCGGTAAAAAAGGCTAAGCCAGCTAAAGCGCTTGCCATACCAAATGAGCCCCATAAGCCCAATTGCGCCCTAGAGAGGGCTTGTCCCCAATTACCAAGGAATGCAGCGCCAATTGCCATGCCCACCCCGGCTGCTGCTAAAATAAAGCCGAATTGATCTGATTCTAAGTTAGGTAGGGTTTCGGCTAAGCGCACTGCTAATACGGCTAACGCGGCAAACACACAGAACAAAATAATTAATTGCACCATGGCATTGCGAACGCGATGATTTTGGCGTAAGTATTGCACGCCATCCCAGATATCTTGAAAAACATGGGGTCGTTCGTCGTTCGTGTGAATGGTTTCTTTCGGATTCAGGGGAATGAGAAGCAGTCCCGCGATCGCGTAACCGGCACCGACAACAATCTCTTTACTAAAATCCCAAGTCAGTCCTAGCCAGTGGGCAAAGGTTTCCGTCAACTGTAATAAGGGTTCTCCCACCGCAAAACCAATAATCACGGAAGCCATCATCGTGGTCGTATAAAGGGAGTTAGCTGGCAGGAGATTTTTACGCTGAACTAATAAGGGAATTGCCGTTTGTTCTGCTGGGGCAAAAAACTGGGTCAGGGTCGAAACTAAGAAAGTAACGATTAACAGTCCCCAGAAACCGACGGGTAAATTAAACCAGGGGGACAGATCTTCAGTTAAATACAGTAGCGCTGGTACCGACCAGACCAGAAGCCCTCGCACGAGGTTTGTTCCCACTAAAACCCCTTTTTTCGACCAGCGATCAACATAGACGCCAGCTAGGGAACCAAACAGAACGGCTGGAATGGTAAAGGCAATCATAATCGCCGATACCCAACCGCTAATCGTCTGGTCAGCCCGTTGGAAGTGACTGGCAATAAGACTAATCATCAACACCAGATAAACCTTATCCGCCAGTTGGGAAAAGATTTGCCCACTCCAGAGGGTTAAAAAGCGGTAATTTTTGAGGACGGGAAGAAAGCCCTGTGTATTTTCTTCAGCAGGGGTTTGAGCATTAATATCGGTGGTTTGTGTTGTCGAATTCGTTTGTTCTTGTTCGGATAGTTTCATTAAACTTGTTCTGGGTTATTTCGTTATTCGTTCATTGTTGTTATGTGGAATTGGATTAGGTTTCCCCCTGAGGTCAGGAAGCTAAGAGAATGACAAATAAGAAACTGCTTTGTTGGCAACGTCAAAAGGTTTCATTAGTAATTGTTCATTGTGAATTGTTCATTGTTAAGGGTGTCCACCAAACTGGCAGATCGGATGGAACGGTGAAAATGATATTCTGTATAGTTTCGTAACAATTTTTCAATCGTTTTTAAATGAGCGATTTCTGCGGAGAAACCCGAGGGAAGGGTGGATTGTGATAAGTGTTGTAATACTTTTAATTCTCCACTACCAAGGAGATCATTAACCGGTTCTTCCCGCTGCAAGACAATGCCCCCAGCTTGGTAGCTAAAGCCAACTTGCCAATGAGGGTTGTTCTCTTCTATATTGAGTGGACGTTGACTCAGACAACAGTGATGAACTTGAGGGGCAATACCAGCTAAAGATAAAAGATGAAAAATTCCTTGGTTCAGTAGGGGGAAGAGGGTTTCGGGAAACGCATCTGCCGAAACCGCACACTGTTCAATGCGATGTAAATGTTCTTGTAAAAGGGTAAATAGTTCATTTTGCGGTTGATCGCTCAGAGCAAAACAAAGAACAATTTCAGCAAGATACTGACTAATGGCAAGTTTACCCAAATGCTGACTCAGCTTCGGGTAAGTACACACCGTTTCCGCTTGGGTGAGGCGATAGAGGGAAGAACGTCCTTTCACCAGGAATAATTGGTTGACGACAAATAATTCGCTCCGTCCCCGCAACCGAGACTGATACTTACGCGCTCCTCCCGCAACGGCTCGAATCAGACCGTATTCTGCGGTCAAAATCGTCAGCAGTCGATCGCGCTCGCCAAAGGGCATTCCTTTTAGGTTGATGCCTGTTGCTTGATAAGTTTTACTCATGCTTGGCTTGTAAGACACCAACTCTCACCATAGCAGGGAATGCCTAAGTGTCCGCATCCTCTCTATAACTGATTTTCTCTTGTTGCTGGATCAGTTGTAAACCGCGAGAGGTGCCTAAACGATTCGCACCCGCATCAATGAGCGCGATCGCGTTTTCTAGCGTCCGAATCCCCCCTGAAGCTTTAATTCCCACTTGCCCGCGCGTAATCTCCCGAATCAATTCGACATCGGCCACTGTTGCGCCCCCAAACCAACCGGTATTGGTTTTGATAAAGGTTACCCCAGCATCTAAACAGACTTCGACGGCTAATTGCTTTTCTTGCTGGGTTAACAACCCGGTTTCAATAATTGCTTTGATGACGACACCGGTTTCTTCACAGATTTCGGCAATTTCTCGATTCACCCGCTCGGGCGATCCCCCTTTCAACCATCCCAAATTAATCACCACATCCAGTTCCGTTGCGCCATTTTCTACGGCTTCTGCGGCTTCGTAGCATTTAGTCGCAGTTGTGGTTGCGCCGGTGGGAAAGCCAATCACGGTACACACTTGTGGGGCTTTGCCATGTAGGAATTCTGTTGCGTCTCGTACCGCACTGGGATAAACACAAACCGTTGGAAAATTATGCTGCCACGCTTCGTTACAACACCGCTTCACCTCCTCGGTTGTTGCCGCCGGGTTTAGCAGTGCATGATCAATCATGCGGGCAATATCAAGATCGTGATCCATAACAATTTTTTAGCCTCGAGAGATCTTCTCCATTTTTTCGGCTTTTTGGTGAGCGGCTTCCGCTTGCAGCTCTTCCACTACATCCCAAGCGACCGCACATTCTGGTGAAGTTCTCCCTTTAATTTCACAAGTTTGACGGGCTTTCGCGATCGCGTTTTCAATTTCTTCTGCTAATATTTTCTCCTTCGGCTTTTCCACAAAGTCGCTTTTTCTCAGAATATCGGATGTTGAAATCAAGCCTAACAATTCTTCTTGAATGACTGGCGCATGATGGATGTTAACTTGGCTAAATAATCGGGCAACATATTCCACTCCTAAGTCGGGATTCACCACAACACAAGGTTTAGTCATAATTTCATAGACTCTCACCTCCTGGGGATCTTTCCCGTAAGCTGTCACCTGCTTCACGATATCCGTCTCCGTAATGATGCCATAGGCATCCCCCTCCCGACGGCGATCCACAATCAAGCAGCGAATCTTCTTCTCTTTCATTAGGGCTACGGCTGCGGCAATGGTTGCTGACCCTTTAATTTTGACCACCTCTTCGGTCATAATGTCTTTTGCTTTCATCATCATGAGATGCACTCTCCTCAGTAATTCTGGCAAGTAATATCGTGCTCACTTTACCATTTTTTAGTTCCTTTTTTTAGTTTTTGGAACTAGGAATAATCAACAGCGATTTTTGGTTAATTTTAATGCCGTTCCTTCTGGGTTCCACTCTACTTGGTCAAAGATATGATACAAAAGACACAAGCCGCGACCATTTTCTGAGTTTTCATCCGGCAGGAAACTATAGGGATCTTCTTGACAACCACATTGAGGAACAAAGCCAGCCCCATTATCACTAATCAACCAAGTACAAGAGGTTGTCATAATGGCATACTGGACAATGACCGTTTTGCCTGGATCGAGTTGATTCCCGTGTTTCGCTGCATTGACTAACGCTTCTTGCAATCCTAACCGAATTTCTGCTTGCCAATCTTGGGGAACTTTTGCCACCAGGAGGTCTAAAATAGGACAGAGATAGAGAGTTGAGGCAAAACTGACAGTCCCCCAGTTGCATTTTGTTGGACGGGGTGATAATGCAATCACACGCTATTACCTCACTTTTTTTAAACCATTAATGAAGGGATTAATTAGGAAGAATTAAGTAAAAAATTCTGCTTCAGCTGATAAAAGCTGATAGATTTTTTATTGGAATTTTCTCTTTTATTATATCAGAATTTTGACAAGGGTAAAACCCCTCTATTGCTTTGGGGGATTTCCCCGTTGTAAAAAAACGGCACATTCGACATGAGCAGTTTGAGGAAAGAAGTCTGCCGGTTGGACAAGGGTGAGGGTGTAGCCAGCGCTAGTTAGTTCCTTTAAGTCGCGGGCGAGGGTTGCCGGACGACAACTGAGATACACCAGTCGTGGCGGTTGAATGGTACTGAGTGTTTCTAAAACCGCGCGATCGCAGCCTTTTCGGGGCGGATCCAGGAAAACTAAATCGGGAGTAATTTCTAATTGGGGGAGAATTGTCTCCACTTTTCCGACATGAAACGTTACATTCTCAATTTGATTGCGCTGGGCATTGCGTTCTCCTTGCGCGATCGCGCTGGCTTGGGCTTCAATGCCAATCACGGCTTTGGCTTGACGGGCAAAAGGCAGGGTAAAGGTACCGACGCCACAATAAGCATCAACAATCGTTTCGGTACCAGTGAGAGCGAATTTATCTAAAATGAGAGAACAGAGGGCTTCAGCAGTTTCTGTATTGACTTGAAAAAAGGTATTAGGACTCAAAAAGAAGGTTAATCCAGCAAATTCCTCTTCAATTTCTCCTTTGCCAGCAAGGCAGCGGGTTTCTTTGCCAAAAATAATGTTATTCCGTTGCGAATTTTGATTGAGACAAACGCCCACTAACTCCGGATACTGATGCAACCAAGTTTGGGCTTGTTTTTCAATCCCTTCTAAATTCCAGTCGGTCGTAATGAGGGTTAATAAGACTTGTCCGGTTCTGCGACCGATTCTCAGGGCTAAATGGCGCAGTTTCCCGGTTCCTCTCTCTTCGTTATAAATGCCCCACCCTTGTTCTTGAATATCTTGCTTAATTTGGGCTAAAAAAGGGTCTAAGCGGGAATCTTGCACCGGACATTGGTTGAGATTAACCAGTTTATGGGATCCTTTGCGGTAATATCCAGCTTGGACGTTTCCTTGTGCTGAACGTTGTAGGGGATAGGTAACTTTGTTCCGATAATTGAGACGACTGGAACTGCTTAAAATGGGAGCGATGGGTGGATCTGGAAAGCCTCCAATCCGTTGGAGGGCGTCTAAAATAACCTGTTGTTTGGCTTGCTGCTGATAAGCTAAATCAATATGTTGCCACTGACAGCCGCCACACTTATCCGCCACAATGCAGTGCGGGCGAATGCGATGGGGAGAGGGCGTGAGTAATTTTTGCACTTGACCGTAGGCGTATTGAGGTTTCACCCGAACGAGACGAACTAAGACGCGGTCTCCAGTCACCGTATCAGGAACAAAGACAACCCGCCCTTGCCAACGTCCAACCCCATCAGCGCGATCGCTGAGATCGGTAATTTCAACTTCAAGTAAACTGCCCTGTTGCCATTGTTTTGGATTGGTCATCATTAAACCCAAACGCTAGATTGCGCCAATAGGGGATCAAGGGGGTGGTTGTGTTCATCCACAAAGACAATTTGCGGGTGATGATGTTGAATTTCTTCGGGAGTGAGTAAACCGTAGGTGAGGATAATCAAACGATCACCAATTTCTGCATAACGGGCAGCGGCCCCATTCAGTTCAATTCTACCGGAATTGGCTTCCAGCGCGATCGCGTAGGTTGTTAATCGCGCACCGGTGGTAATATTGAGCACCTGAACTTGTTCGTGAGGTTCAATTCCCGCTGCATCTAATAACCCTTGATCAATGCCGATACTCCCCATATAGTTCAAGTTACTATCGGTGACTCGACAATTATGAATTTTTCCCAGAAGAAACGTCCGCTGCATAGGGAAAGCTCTTACCTCAATTACGCTCAGTCTTTTATTTTATATTGATCCTAACTTGTTTTGCTATTGGGTCATGACAGTGGTTTGCTTACGACTCTCCTGCAAGGAATCAAAAAACGCTATAACAAATGACGAATGACCAATGACGAACGACGAAGCAATATGACTCAACAATGGAAGAATTTACTCACTCATCTTGGGACTTGGGAGGGATCATTTACCCGTCTGTCTCCCCAAGGTGAAATCATCGAAGATACGCCTAGTCTCGTTGCTTTAGAAGGGTTAAACGAACAGCAAACGGTGCGGCAAACCATTGAAAAATTCTCAGCATTGGGGGGAGAACCCACCTCTCAGCAGACAATGGAGTATCAAAGTCTCAACCGCAACACCCTGGTTTTTGAAAATGGGGCGTTTTCTGTGGGATCTAGCCAGTTTTCCCCCTTTAGCGAATTTGGGGCAGAATTAGGCTTTTTAGACCAAGACCGTCGTTTGCGACTGGTTCCCCTCTATGACAAACAAAGCCAACTCAGCACGATCACTTTAATTCGAGAACATCGTCAAGGCGTAACCATCGAACCTTCTCCACATTTAAAGGTTGAGCAACTTCTCGGAGAGTGGCACGGGGAAGCCATCACCTTATATCCTGATTTAAGACCGAGAGAAACTTACAGAACGCAACTTCGCATTACCCAACAAGGCAATCGCTTACAGCAAACCCTAAAAACAGAACAGTGGGAATTCACTTCCTCGGCAACGATAACTGATCACGGTTTACTATTTACCGAAGGAGCGCAAACCAGACAAGTATTATTCTTACCTGGCGGGGCATCCTGTACAACCCCTCTGAAGCTGGAAAATCGCCAGCCTTTTTTCTTGGAAGCGGGATGGTTAGTCGATGCCAACCACCGTCAACGTTTGCTGCGTCGCTACGATGAACGAGGCACTTGGGTGAGTTTAACCTTGATTGTGGAAACAAAAAGCAATTAGCGGTTGAGATCGGGGAAAAGGGCAAACCGGTATTAATTATCGATCTTGCTGCCATCGCTAAGATGATGGAAGAAAAGCTAACAAAACTTGAAGTGATATGTCTGAATCCACCTCTTCTGAAACACCAGAACAAGAACAACAAGAAAACCGATCTGGAAAAACCCGCCAAATGTTAGGGATGAAAGGGGCGGCTACCGGAGAAACCTCCGTTTGGAAAATTCGCCTGCAACTGATGAAACCCATTACCTGGATTCCCCTGATTTGGGGTGTGGTTTGTGGGGCGGCTTCCTCTGGGAATTTCCATTGGCAAGTGGAAGACTTGGTCAAGGTTGTTACTTGTATGTTGCTTTCTGGTCCTTTGATGACCGGTTATACCCAAACCCTGAACGATTTTTATGATCGTGAGATTGATGCGATTAATGAACCCTATCGTCCGATTCCCTCGGGGGCAATTTCGGTTCCGCAGGTTGTCACGCAAATTCTGGTCCTTTTAGGGGCAGGGATCGCGATCGCGTTTGCCTTAGATCAATGGGGTGGAAATGCTTATCCCAAAATTACCATCATTACCCTCATTGGGACCTTTCTCGCCTTCATTTACTCGGCACCGCCCTTAAAACTGAAGCAAAATGGTTGGTTAGGCAACTATGCCCTTGGCGCCAGTTATATCGCGTTACCCTGGTGGGCGGGACATTCGCTTTTTGGCGATTTAAACTGGACGATTATTATTCTCACCCTCATCTACAGTATGGCGGGTCTTGGCATTGCCGTGGTGAATGATTTCAAGAGTGTTGAAGGCGATCGCGCTTTGGGGTTAAAGTCGCTTCCTGTCATGTTTGGTGTAGGAGGTGCAGCGTGGATTAGTGTTTTGATGATTGATCTGTTCCAAGTCGGAATTGCCGGTTACCTGATGAGCATTCACGAAAATCTCTATGCCACCATTTTAATCTTGCTGGTCATTCCCCAAATTACCTTCCAAGATATGTATTTTCTACGCTCCCCCTTAGAAAATGATGTCAAATATCAAGCAAGTGCCCAACCCTTTCTAGTTCTTGGTATGTTAGTCACTGGCTTAGCACTGGGACACTCGGGAATTTAGTTTTTTTTATGGCAAGGGGTTTATCCCCCCTTGTCTTATAACCGGACGTGTTTGATATCTTTTCGAGGATCTTCTTTCCGGTTGGCGCGAATTTTCTCGTACAACTCCCGTTCAGTCTGACTAATATTTTTAGGAATGGTAATATTCACTCGGACCAATAAATCGCCCCGTTCTCCTTTCGGTTTGGTCCAGCCTTTTCCCCGTAGTCTAAGCGATTGTCCCGAACGAATTCCAGCCGGCACTTTCATCGAAACTTTTCCATCAGGGGTTGGCACTTCAATCTCTCCCCCGAGAACCGCTTCATCTGGGGTAATCGGTACTTCACAAATCAGGTGGTCATCTTCAAAGCGGAAAAAGGAATGGGGTTGGAGTTCAACATTGAGGTACAAATCCCCTCTGGGTTGACCGTAGGGACTGGCTTTTCCTTTCCCAGGAACGCGAATGCGACTTCCTGGTTTTGCGCCACCGGGAATACGAACATTAATCACTTCATTGCCGACACTCAAGCGTTTTTGCACACCGCGGAATGCTTCACTAAAAGTGAGGCGAATCGTTGCTTCGGTATCGGCGCCGACGCTGGTGCTGCCCCCAAAACCACTGCCAAAGTCAGTGAAGCCAGTACCACCGGGTGAAGTTTGATATTTGTAGCGTGTCCGTCCACCGCCGGAGGTGTTAAAGCGTCCGAGAAGTTCATCAATAAATTCTTCAAAACTACCATACTGGCTAAAGTCAAAGCCACCCATATCTGTCCCAAAGCCAGTGGTACGAGTGCGAGTGCCACCACCCCGTTGTTGGAATTGATCCGCCTGTTGCCAATACTGACCAAATTGATCGTATTTTTTGCGATTTTCCGGATCAGATAGCACTTCGTAGGCTTCGTTCACTTCTTTGAAACGATTTTCCGCTTCTTTATCATCTGGATTCCGATCCGGGTGATATTTCAGGGCGAGTTTACGATAGGCTTTTTTAATGTCGCTATCGCTAGCGTTTTTGCTGACGCCTAAGATGGAATAATAGTCCTTGAAATCAGTTTTTGCCATAAGCTCCTCTCTCCTCAGCGTGACGACTGGCCGTTAAATTCTAAGATAGTGATTAAAGATAAAGCACGTATTGTCTCACGTATAGCGTAGCAAAGTCGCAACGGGAGGGAAGTTCGGTTTTTGCTATCGGGTCAATTGGCAATTCCCGCCTCAGATTACACTCCCAATCCTGGTAGTCCTGTAATGGTTCACCCCAGAGGAAACAGAAACCTTATTTACCGAAGCCAAACCAGTGGCAGACTATCCTCCACAACGGAAACGAGATACGCTGACTCGGAGTCATTGTATCGATTAGAGACGTTAACGCCTAGTTTAGAATAGTTTGCGCGCGATCGCGCGGCAGCGATTGCAGAGTCTCCTACTCTCCCCCTCATGATTCATTCCCTTGCCAAGCCGGATGATTCATTAAGGAGGCAAACTCACGGACTCCTCGCAACTGGTTAGAGAGGGGAAGATGTCCTAAGGGTGCGCTGAGATCCCAGATAAACTCATTGGGGTAGCGTGTCCAAAGATTTCCTTTTTTCCAACCAATTTTTGTCCAGAGTTTCGGGAAGTCTTGTCCAAGAGAAAGCCAAATTTTACGCTGTACAGAAAAGCCAAATTTCCCTTGGGAGTGAACATACCACAACTGATCCATGGTTTTTAAGTCAGTACTGGGAAAGTTCTCCACTTCAGTAAAATAAATCCATTTCCGTTGCATCGCTTGTTCACCAGCTAACTCGCAGCGTTTGGTTAACGTTAGTCGATCGGCTTCCTGAAAATCTCGTTGGGCTAATGCGACTTGTAAGGGTGAGTAGTCAATATTACGCTCACTATTGAGGGGAACCACCCCTTTCGGGAACTTCTCTTGTAAAAATGCTTCTGTTTTGGGTAACTGAGCCCCATACAACTCAAGATATGCTTCTCCCACAGCAGGGGTAAGATTGGTCCCTTCTTTTTCTAAAAAGGTCATTAAAACCTCTAAACCAACTTCTCCTGCATTTGCCAGTTCTGAGATAATAGGAAGTTGTTTTTTCCCCGGTTGGGAAAATAGCTTTTCTTGCAACTCAGGAATTTGATTGGTAGAGGGGGAATTCAGGTTATCCATTTGAGCTTTACGAAGACGACTAGCCATCATCCATCATAATCGTCTGAAGGCAATTTCCTCACATCGGCTCGTGCAAATCGTTCAATTCCCGCTAAGTCTTTGTGGATCGTAATGGGGTGATAATAACCGTTCTTCTCCAGTAATTCCTTGACGGTATCGGCTTGTCTTGCTTCCATTTCAATGAGCCAGAGACCCCCGTCAAGGAGAAATTGCGGGGCAGTTTGAATTAAGTGACGAATTGCTACTAACCCATCTTCTCCTCCATTGAGAGCGGCCATTGGTTCGTGCTGTCTCACTTCCGGTTGCAGTTCCCCTAAGGTGGCAGTCGGAATGTAGGGAGGATTGGATACCATGACACTGATTTCACCTTGTAGGTGTTGGAGGGGAGAAAACCAAGATCCTTGATAGAATTCAATTTGATTTGTCAGCCCTAAAAGGTAAGCATTTTCTTTGGCAATGGCTAAGGCTTCTGGGCTGCTATCAACGGCGTGAATTTTCGCCTCCGGTAGGGCTTTGGCTAAAGCAAGCGCGATCGCGCCACTGCCCGTTCCTAAATCCACCCAATGTCCAGTATAAAACTGATCGCGTCCATACTCGAGTGCCAGTTCGACTATCATTTCCGTTTCCGGTCGCGGAATCAGCACTGCCGGCGAGACTTTCAAGGTTAAATCTCGCCAAGGCGTTTCCCCGACGAGATATTGAACCGGAACTCGGTCTTGAAGCCGTTTTTCCCAGAGTTGTTTTAATTGTGAAAATGGAACCCGCAGGGCAATTTCGAGATCAGTTTTATAGCTTTCTAAGCGTAAACTGAGGGGGCTTAACCCTGCGATGCTCTGTAATAACCAATCCACTTCTTGGGGAGGAATCCCTCGCGCGATCGCGGCTTGGCAACTTTCTTCTCGCCAAAAAGCTAACTCTTGACCAGAAACCATAGGCTGTTGCTAGATTTATTCTGCCGGTTGGGGACTTTGCTCAGGTGCTGCTTGTTGGGGCGCTTGCTCTGAGACAGTCTGCAAAAACTCTAAAGACTCTTGAGACGGGACTAAAACGACTTGTTTGAGTTGTTCATCATTTTTCTCTTCTAAAGTCTGGAGCATACTCTGCAAGGTCACCACATCAATTTGCACAGATTGGGCTTGCTCAGGTTGGCTTTGCTTAAATTGCTCAACCATTTCCTGAAGTTGGCTCTTTTCAAAGAACATCGGAATAATTTGCTGACCTTCTCGTTCGACCATTAAATACCCTTCATTTTCACCCCCACGGGCAATAAATAGTGGTACGCCTGAGAACTCTTGTACTTCTTGACCCTGTTCTTGCAGTAAAGAAAGAGCAGACTCTACTTCCTTTTCCATGGGAACATAAGCAAAATCAATACCATCTTCTTTACTTTCATTTTCCTGATCCAGTTGGTAGACTCTGCCTAAAGAAAGCGCAACCACTTGCACTTGTTGTCCTAATTCCGGATTCTCTTTCTTCAAACGACCCACAAATTCTTGGGCATCCTGCTGACTAATAAAAACTCCAGCGACACGGCTATCATTTTCACCCGAAGCCACAAGAGGTGACCCATTTTCATTGGCGACCGTAAATACAGGAACTTGCTGAAGTTTTTGAATAATTTGAGCTTGCGGTAGCGCCAGAGTGCCAGGTGTCAGGCCCAAAAATACGCTAAGCATGGCACCGCTACATAAGCCGAGACGAATTCCCCAATTTTTTAAAAATTTCATTACAGTTCCAACCTATTTGATTACAAGTGCTATCTTACATTCTGACGAAGTCATTTTACTTTGTGTATGGTATTTCGTGATACTTTTTTAATTGTCACTTAAAACTGTCTTATTCCCCATTTTTTATTGATCTCATCTCTTTCTATTCCTACTAATTATTTCTGCGATTGAGTTAAGCTTGGCAAATCATTTTCACTCCTCCGGAAGGAACAATTGTAATTCCCCTGCGCACTGGTTTAACCGGAGCTTGAGGGGCGAGCTTTAAAGATAGATTAGCAAAAATAGTACCGAAAATTAATTTCATTTCGTACAAAGAAAATGCAGCGCCAATACAAGCACGATTTCCTCCACCAAAAGGGCAATATTGATAGGGACTAAATTGATGATTTAAAAATCGCTCTGGTTGGAAGGAGTGGGACTGGGGAAAAGTGACTTCATGATGATGAGCTAAGTAGATACAAGGGACTAAAATCGTTTCCGGTGAAAATGACTGATGATGAAGTTGAATTGTTTCCTGAACGATTCTCGGCTGAGCAATTAAAGCAATGGGATAGAGTCTTAATGTTTCTTTACAAACTGCATCTAAATAGGGCAATTCTAGTAAAGTTTGCGGAGAAGGAGAAGAGCCTAAAGATTGCATTTCTGTATTTAATTGGTTCCATATTTCTGGTAAGGAATATACCCAATAAAACATCCAAGCCAGAGCAGAGGCTGTTGTTTCATGACCTAAAAAAAGCAGTGTAATCAACTGATCGCGCAACTCTGAATCACTCATTCCATTACCCCCTTCATCCTTAGCGGATAATAATAAACTTAAAATATCAGTTTTTTGTGAATAGTCTTGTTGGCGACGTTCTTTAATTTCTTCATAAATTAAAGTATCGATTGCACGTTGTTTACGAACAAAGTGACCCCAAGGACTATATTTCCCTAAGTCAATTTGTAAGGGAGGAAAGAAAAATAAACTGGAATAGAGAGGATTAGTAATGGCTTCTAGCAGTTCCGTAATTAATTGCTCAAGTTGGCGCGATCGCGCATCCGATTTAATGCCAAAAACCACACGCAAAATAACTTTTAATGTAATTTTAGCCGTTAAATTCCGGCTGGAAAAAGGCTGATTTTTCGGAAGTGTGGATAACAATTCTTCGGTTAATTCACAAATCACATCCTGATAGAAGTGCATCCGCTTACCATGTAGGGGCGGCATTAATAACTTACGCTGTCGCAAATGCTCTTCTCCATCCAACATAATGAGGGATTGATTGCCAGTAAAAGGGCGAAAAACATGAGTGATTTTTCCCAACTGAAATTGTTCTGGAGGGGCTGTGAAAATTGTTTCGATGGCTTGCGGGTCACCGACAAAAAATATATTAGGGGACTGATTCCCTAAAATTCTTGCGGAAAAGATATCTCCATAGCGATGTTGATATTTCTGAAAAAAGCGAATTGGGTTAGCAATCAGTTCTAAGGTTTGCAATAGCGGAGGGGTTTCTAAACCAGGAATTGTCTGCTTCATAAATGTTGAATAATGGAAATTCGACAAGATGTCTTTTGACAAATCTAAGAAAAATCACTTATGTTCTTATAGCACTGATCGTCGAGAAAAAAAAAGAAATGCGACTCTCCCTCAAAAAACAAAAATTATTTAATATTGGCGTGGCTCCCCATGATGGTATCTTCTGTATTGGGATCTCTCCTCATGGGTTAATCTCCATTGGGGCAGTTCCTCACGGTTTAATCTCCATTGGTTTAATCCCCATGGGTCTATTTTCGGTTGGATTAGTGTCCATGGGAATTCTATCCATTGGTCAAATCACCATGGGTTTAGTCAGCGTGGGACAAAAAAATATGACGATTATTGAGCTGAATGTGGGTGAAGTTTCTTCACAAAAGCAATTAGAGCCTGAGGGAATGGAAGGTCACAATCATTAATGAGGGTCTAAAACCATTTTGATCACACCGGTGGTTGCAACAGTAACCCCTCGTCGAACCAGTTTGACAGCAATCTTACTCGGTGAACCGAACCCCATTCTTAAACGTTGTAATTTGTTTTTTAGGAACGAATGGTTTCTAACTGGCGCTGACGAGGAATTGGATACTCCATAAAATCATACGCCAAGCAAGTATTGGGAAAAATCGCTTGTGCTTCTTCGAGTAAGTGATTGAGTTGCAATGGATTCCCTGGGGCATAGCGCGGACTAAAATGGGTCATAATCAGTTGTTGGACTTGCGCTTCCAAGGCAACTTGTGCTGCCATGGTTGAGGTAGAGTGCAGTCGTTCAAATGCCAGGTCTGAATCTTGATGAGCAAAAGTTGCCTCGTGAATCAAAACATCGGCATTTTGAGCCAGTTCCACCGCATTTTCAGTAAAGACAGTATCTGTGCAATAGACAAATTTGCGACCGGGTTCATCCGGATCACAGAGATCTTTTCCCGAAACCCGACGACCATTGGGTAGAGTAATAGTTTCTCCCTGTTTGAGACGACCGTAAATCGGACCGGGTGGAATGCCAAGGGCTTTCGCTTTTTCAACATTAAACCGCCCCGGACGATCTTTTTCCGTCACCGCATAACCAAAGGCGGGAATACGATGTTTGAGAGGATTGCAAGTGACAGTGAATTGTTCATTTTCTAGCACAACACCCGGTTGCACGCCATGAACTTGCACCCGACTGGCGAAATGGGTATGGGAATAGTGAGTACAGGCTTTGAGATAGTCTTTGAGTTCAGGAGGACCATAAATATCAATTTGGCCTTTGCTTCCGGCTAACCCCGTGCTAGCGAGGAATCCCGGCAAACCGAAAGTATGATCGCCGTGCATGTGGGTAATAAAAATCCGGCGAATTTGAGAAGATTTGAGATCGCTGCGCATGAGTTGGTGTTGCGTCCCTTCCCCACAATCAAAGAGCCAGATTTCTGATTTTTGCGGAAGACGAAGGGCAACGCTAGAGACATTGCGCGATCGCGTTGGGACACCGGAACTGGTTCCTAAAAAAGTAATTTCCACTGCTTTCGTTATTCGTTACTTGTTCTTCATGTTTTAGACAACAGACAATAGCGATTTCTTCCTTTTGCCTGATTAGCCTCGACCTCAGATCAATCTAGCTAAATTAAAGATTGACCGCGGCTGGGCGGTCACCGGAGCTTTAGTGAGGACAGGCGCCTTCGGTTTAGGAAGGCGTAATCTTTGACCCCACTGACCGTTACATTCCAATCCCCAGTTTACCGGCTAAGCCTGGACTGAGAGGAATCAAGGTAGCTAACATCAAAAATAATGCTAACAATCCTAATGCGGCTCTAGCATCATCCGGTTCGGTTAACTCATTCAGACTGGGACGTTCGAGACTACGTTGTAAAAATAAAATTAAAATGCCCCAATAGAGAGGAATCGGGTTACTAGGATTGGTAATTGCAACAATGCCCAAAACAATTAAAGTGGCAACCGTTGTCCGGCGAGCTGTTTTCCGTCCATAAATCGCTTGCACAATTCTTCCGCCATCCAGTTGACCGGCTGGCATTAAATTGAGAGCTGTAATGACCAGTCCTAACCAACCAATAACGGTTAGCGGGTGGACATCCACCACTGATTCTTGTAATTGCGACCCTAAAACAACTTTTGCCAAAGAACCGACTAAAATTGACCCTTGAAAAAATTGAGTGGGAACTTGAAATAAACTGCCTGGTTGCGACAAAATCAAACCGGCCATTAGCATTAATAACGAGACCAGTCCCCCCACTGCTGGACCGGCTAAGGCAAACTCAAATAAAACGCTGCGGGAGGGGAGTAAAGACTCAATGCGAGTAATTGCCCCAAAGGAGCCAATTTGTAAACTGGGAATAAAAAAGGGTAAGCTCAAACAAATGCCATACCGCTGAGCGATAATCCGATGACCGACTTCGTGAGCCCCCAAAATAATCGCCAGTCCGAGCGCAAAGGGGACTGCTTCTTGAAAGCGCTCCCAATTATTAAATAAATCAAATCCCAATAATAAACTAAAGGCTTCCACACTGGTCACTGCAGTCGCCACCATTAAGACAACGGCTAAGATCTGCTGGCTGACGGTACTCGGTTGCGGATCGTTTGTACTGGGTAAAACAATGACTACCGGTTTATTTTCCGGACCTTCCACCAAAAAGAGACGATACTTTTCCCCTAAGGCTGTGTGCAGCTTCTGGGACAGTTCTTGATAGACTTGTTCGGGGTCGGCTCGTAAGTTGCCTTTAAAGATTGCACCATCTTGATAGGGAATGGTTTCTGTACTGAAAAACGTATCAATACCAAATAAACTTTGAATGGTTTTTAAGTCTTCCTCGGGAATGGGGGGTTTCTTTGCCCCTGATGTAGCTTCCTCTTCTGAATTCTCTTGCGGTTCTTGGTCTGGATTGTCTTGGGCTGAGGATTGTTGTTCCCGTAAGCGTTCATTGGCTTGTTGACGCAGCATCACATCTTGACCTGCAGAGCGCAAACGACTCCCCAAATAAATATAAATTCCGGTAGAAGTTAATAACAACAACAACACTCCCACCAAGTTGAGATAAATTCCTGCTGCAAATAATCCGAAAAATAGCAACCACGGTGCCATGAGGACAACGGACTGTAACCAAGATAGGATACCAATTTTGCCATAAGGTCGAGCCCGGTTGAATCCCCAAACTAGGATTGCAACGGCAATGAGGATAATTGCACTAGTGGCGAGAGTTTCTGAGTTATTAAACATTATTCGTTACTGGCGATTTGTTACTTGTGAGTCGTTATTGTGTTGCCCCATCCACAGTATGGAGTTACAAGTAACCAATTATCAATTATTCATTATTAATTATCAAATAGCCCCCTCCTAGATTCATTTAGGAGAGGGAAAAGTGGCAACTACTCAGCACTTAATTTATGACTTGTTCCACTTCTGCAATTTCTGGAATAAATTCCCGGAGACGACGCTCAATGCCCATTTTTAGGGTCATCGCCGAACTGGGGCAAGAGCCACAAGCACCTTGCAGTCTGAGTTTCACAATTGGACCTTCAATTTCAACTAAATCGACATTGCCGCCATCTGCCATGAGATAGGGACGGAGGTCATCTAAGACTTTTTCTACGTTTTCTGGAGTGAGGGCAAGTTTAGTATCAGCCATAATCTACCTTTTTTGATTGATCAGTCTAGTTTCCTTATATCTTATTGTGATTGTTTCTGACATCGGAAACAACCGCTCTTAGTTAGAGGAGTTGCAGATCGCTAAATTGAAACTCAGTGGTAATGGTTTCACCGACTTTCCCAATCGCGTGAATGGTCTGTCGCAGGGGGAGATAGGATCCGCCCAGTTGAGAATTAATAACCAGTGAGTGGCGGTTTACCCATCAAGATGCCACAGTGAAATTAGAAAGATTGTATTACTGACCTCAAGCAATCATAATTTCTTTAGTAAACTGCTACTCGCGTTCTCACAAGATAGACCCTAAAAACATTGACCCTATTTTTGAGGAGGTTATCGATGAGCAACACTCAATCTTCACCAGAGAAAAAACCATATCAAGCGCAGTTGAAGCAGATCAAACAATATATGGGTAAGTTTTCAGCTGCTCAACCGGATGTTGCAAAAGCGTTTTCAGCTTTACATCAAGGGGCTGCCACGGCTGGTCAACTTGATCCAAAAACAAAAGAACTCATTGCCTTAGCCATTGCTGTCGTCACTCGTTGCGATGGGTGTATTGCCTTTCATACCCATGATGCCCTGCAAGCAGGAGCTTCAAAAGACGAAATTATGGAAGCGCTGAGTGTGGCTGTTCTCATGGGAGGCGGTCCCGCAATGATGTATGCGGTTCATGTGATAGAAGCGATGGAAGAGTTTGAAGCTTAGCCCTGTGATATCGATGATCGTTACGAGAAAGATTTAATGTCTGAGCAATTTTTCTCTTAATTTTTTCACGCGATCGCGCAAGCTAGCGGCTTTTTCAAACTCTAAATTCTCTGCGGCTTCTTTCATTTCTGCTTCCAATTGTTCCACCAGTTGCGGAATTTTATCTAAGGGTAAGTCATCGGCTTGTTCATAGACCATTTCTAACTGTTGGGCATTTAAACGCCGGGAAATATCGAGAAAGGCAAGAATGGAATTATTCTGTTTCTTCACAATCGGCTGCGGAGTAATGCCATGTTTCTCGTTATGTTCCATTTGTAATGTTCGTCGTCGTTCCGTTTCTTGAATCGCGTAGTCCATGCTATCAGTTAGATTGTCAGCGTATAAAATGGCTTGTCCGTCCACATGACGCGCTGCCCGTCCAATGGTTTGCACCAGGGATCGTCCTGAGCGTAAAAAGCCTTCTTTATCCGCATCTAAAATGGCAACTAAAGACACTTCTGGTAAGTCTAATCCTTCCCGAAGTAAGTTCACACCAATTAAAACATCAAACTTCCCTTGTCGTAAATCTTGCAAGATTTCAATTCGTTCAATCGAGTGAATTTCTGAGTGTAAATAACGGACGCGAATGTCTCGTTCTTCACAATATTCGGTTAAATCTTCCGCCATCCGTTTCGTTAAAGTGGTGACTAAAACCCGCTCATTTTTATCAGCGCGCTCTTTAATTTCGCCTAACAAATCATCAATTTGTCCTTCTGTCGGACGAACAAAGATTTGTGGATCAAGGACACCCGTGGGACGAATAATTTGCTCAATTACATTGCCGTCCGATTGTTCAATTTCCCAATCTCCGGGAGTTGCCGAAACAAAAATACATTGATTGACCTTTTCCCAAAATTCTTCCGCTTTCAACGGACGATTATCCGCTGCGCTGGGAAGCCGAAAGCCGTGTTCCACTAAGACTTTCTTCCGCGATTGATCGCCGTTGTACATTCCTCTCAGTTGCGGCACTGTCACGTGGGATTCATCTACAACTAACAGCCAATCCTCAGGAAAATAATCCACCAAACATTCCGGTGGATCTCCGGCATTTCTGCCAGCTAAATGACGGGAGTAATTTTCAACGCCATTACAATATCCCACTTCTCTTAAGAGTTCTAAATCATACTTAGTCCGTTGTTCTAACCGTTGCGCTTCTAATAGTTTCCCTGCCGATTCTAATTCTTCTAAGCGTTGTTTTAATTCTAATTCTATATTTTCACAGGCGGCTTCTAATTGTTCATCCGGGGTCACAAAGTGACGCGCCGGATATAAATTAATCCCTTTTAAACTGTTTAAAACTTCCCCCGTTGTCGGGTCAACATAACGTAGCGCATCAATTTCATCCCCAAAAAATTCTACCCGAACAATCCGGTCTTCATACGCCGGAACAATCTCTAAAACATCCCCTTTTAAGCGAAATCTTCCCCGTTGTAATTCTGTATCATTGCGGGCATATTGAACTGAGACTAAGTCTCTTAACAGTTGACGCTGATTCACTTCTTCCCCTAAGCGTAATGGAATCGCTGCTTTAAGATATTCGCTGGGCATTCCTAAACCATAAATGCAACTAATGGAGGCGACAACAATAACATCCTGTCGTTCAAATAAAGAGCGCGTTGCTGAATGGCGCAACATATCAATTTCATCATTAATTGAAGCGGATTTTTCGATATAAGTGTCAGAAACGGGAATATAAGCTTCCGGTTGATAATAGTCGTAATAACTAATAAAGTACTCGACCGCATTATTAGGAAAAAATTCTCGCAACTCATTGCATAATTGTGCCGCTAACGTTTTATTATGCGCTAAAACTAAAGTGGGTTTACCGACTTTTTCAATGACATGAGCAACACTATAAGTTTTTCCAGTTCCCGTTGCCCCCAGAAGGGTTTGAAACCGATTTTTACTTTGCAAAGATTGGGTTAATTGCGCGATCGCGCGCGGTTGATCGCCTGTCGGTTGATAAGATGATTGTAGTTGAAAATCTGACATATTGCGTTATTTAATCTGTTAAAGTATAAGGTGAATTAGGGGACGTTATTTGTTATTAGTTATTTTTTCTTTTTACAAGAAATGAAATACAATTAATCATGAGTAACGAATGACCAGTGACCAATGACGAATCTAAAACTCCTTAACCAAACGCTAATTGATACCGTAGCCAATGAAGCAGCAAATAGTCAGCGCCTACGGAAAAATCACAATTTTCATCAACTTTCTGAGCAAGTGCAACGCTTCATCAATATTATGCAACCCGGAACTTATGTCCGTCCCCATCGCCATACTCGTCCAGAAGATAAAAATGGCTTTGAGTTTTTTCTCGCGCTACAAGGAAAAGCGGGAGTCTTACTATTCGAGGAGTCAGGAACCGTGATTCATACTGAGAAACTTAGTCCACAAGATCACAAATATGGCATTGAAATTCCCGAAGGAACCTTTCACACCTTAGTTGCCTTGGCGCCCAATACAGTTCTATTTGAGCTTAAAGAAGGTCCCTATGTTCCGGCAAGGGATAAAGACTTTCTCACAACATTTCCTCCGGAAGGAACACCGGAGGCGCAAGCACAAGTCCGATCCTGGGAAGCGCGATTGACTGACCTTCCCTAACCAACTATAATTTTTTTTTATTAGTCCGATCAGCTTTTCTTGCCCAAATTGCCAAGGGTTTTGTACGAAATCTCCATAACTTCCTATAATAGAAATAAATCAAAAGAAAACCTAAAAGTTTAAAATCAGTAACGGAAAAGATAAACTGTCTTCAGAAACAGCTTAAGTTGGGAAGGCGAATTAAAAGGAAATTATCATGAGTGAAGAACAAGTGCAGGAATATGCGACCTTAGAAGCTGAGAAACAGAAAACCACTTCTAAAACCACTTCTAAAACCAAAGCCAAATCGGAAGAGAAAGCAACTCAGGACAGTCAAAACGCCCTGGCTTTGAAATCAGTTGGGGATCGTCCGGTGAGTGGAGGGAAGCTGGAACTGGCAGGAACTTTCCGTAGTATGGGCAGAGATCGTCCCATCCTTGCCAGTAAATTGAAAATTGCGGAAACTTTCCATACCATGGGCGGAGATCGTCCCGTTTTTGCCAGTCAAGTGCCAACTGTGGGTAACTTTTATTCTTCTGGAAATCGTCCGATTGGAGCAAGCAAGCTCAAAATTGATGAAACTTATTCTAACTTTGGCAATCGTCCCGTTGCCTCTAATCAAATTGATGATCCGAGCTTATTGATGGGTTATATTGATTAAATTTATAAAAGTCGCCGTAAAACCAACGTGCTTCAGCCGTTGGTGATAAGGCGGGTCAACGGAGAGATTCGATATCTCGAAGTTGGCGAATCGAAAAAGTTTCTGGTACATTGAACGTAAGCTAAAGGAGACATCTTGGATTAGC
Organism: Cyanobacteria bacterium GSL.Bin1; assembly: GCA_009909085.1. NCBI lineage: Bacteria > Bacillati > Cyanobacteriota > Cyanobacteria bacterium GSL.Bin1. Next base: position 51,687 of record JAAANX010000194.1, read on the forward strand.
CGTGATACGCGAACCTATCCTCACTAAAGCTCCGGCTGTATAAAAGCTAGTATCACCAAGTTGGTATCGGAAACCGCTTGCCCCATTGCTCCACTGCTCAAGAAGGATCAAGGGCGGGAGAGAAAAATAAATTTACGATACCGTCGGGCGGACGGAAATCTAAACGCTTGGGGAGTTGTCCTGAAGAGTGCTTGCTGTAAAAGGTGTAGTCGGACAAGACATGAGACTGTAAGACCACAGTCAACTGAGTTGACGGAGGCAAGATTCAGCCCAAGAATCCAACTTCTTCAAATTTTGGAGCGTCAAAGCTTAGAACAAATATTCCTTATTGGATGATTCAATGCTCCCTTGCTGTGACAAGGGAGTTTTTAATTGTTATTTCTTGCTTGCGAGGGAAGGAGCGCGATCGCGCTTTTGTTACCTTAATAAAAAATCGATAACAATTTTTGATAAAACTATTTCCTTTCAAGCTAAAATTTTGCATTCAAAAGGAGTCTTTAAATGTCATCTCAATCCGAAAAAATAAAACCCAAAACTCAAAAGCAAGCAGAACAAAACTCTTTCCCGCATCAACCCAATCACCAGCCGATGAGCAAATCAGCACCTTTAATTCGACGGGAACTTCAGCAAATTATTCCTAATCTGAATCGAGAACAACGTCAAGGGATTGCCGATCAGCTCATCAAGCAACTTCGCGAGCAAGGAATTGAGGAACAAACCTTAGCCGAGACGGTGAGCATCCAAACGACTGATCCCAGACGAATGAATGCCAAAGACATTAGTCATGTGGCGACTTATACGTATGAGCATTATCCGGAGATTTTTGAAGCCGTTCTCACCCAACCCAATGTGGTGCAATTTTTGAGTCCCCCCGTTTTGTCCGCAATCGTTGGTATTATGGCAGCTAAATGGCTCAATCCATAAAACCGGAGTCTGGTGAGAAGTCCTTTCAACTTAAATCTCCTAATCTTTAAATTGCGATCATGAGTGCTCAGCCTAATTCCCCATCGGATTCAACCTCAGAGACATCTCTTCCTGAGCCATCTCCCTCATCGCCCTCTCAGCCCCGTTGGCTGCGATCGCTGCTGATTTTGATTCTTCTGGGATTAGGGGGAGGAGTGACTTACGGTTGGTATTTTGTGAATTATCGGCTCTCGCCAACTGTCGCTAAAAGTATGAGTGCTCTTCTCTCCCGTCCCGTTGAAGTAGGGAATCTCGAAGCCTTTTCCTTGACTTCTCTGACCTTTGGCGCAAGTGTGATTCCACCCACAGAAGACAACTCAGAAGCAACAACAATTGCTGCTGTTGAAATTGATTTTACTCCCTTCAAGCTCATTACTGAACAGACTCTGGAATTAGAGGTTACCTTCGTCAAACCCAAGATTACGATTAAGCAAACGCCCAATCGGAAATGGTTCACCACAAAACTCACACCGCAACCCCCTGGCGCGATCGCGTTTAAAGTCAAAACCCTTGCCATTGAAGAGGGGAATCTTGCCCTTCACCCTCGCAACCCAGCAGGAGAACTAGAAGCGCCTGTTAATTTAACTTTACCGCAAGTCAAGAGCCAGTTTCTGGATAATAATCAACGCATTCCCTTTCAAGCCAAAAACTTATCGGTTACCAATACCCAAGGTAGTCTCGACTTAGAAGGAGAAGCGCAACTCGAAAATGGCGAAGTGGAGATTGCGCTCAGTAGTAATCAATTAGCCGTGGCTGAGTTAGCCCGCTTAGTTGCCTCACCCCTCGATATTTCAGCAGGAACACTGAACGCTCAAACCAACATTTCTCTTGCCTTAGATGGCAGTTTGCCCAGTTTTCAAGGAACTGCCGAATTGAACAATTTTGAGGGAAAACTGAACCAATTTACCACTGCGATTGAAAACACCAACGCCAAGCTCGAGCTTGCTGGACAAAAGATTATTGTTGAAAATCTCAATACTCAATTGGGTGACATTAACGCGACTGCCCAAGGAAACATTAACCTTGCTCAGGGCTATGATTTAACAGCCAATGTGGAACCGACTCCAGTGGCTCAGCTTTTATCCGCCATTGATATTGATCCCAGTAAAATTCCAATCAGTGGAACCATTGAAGCTAATCTTGCCATTACCGGTGCCTTAGATAACCCCCAAATTAACATCACTGCCAAGAGCACTGAAACCACAACCGTTGATCAAGTCAAAATAAGTCGTTTGCAAACGGAACTCTCGGTACAAGGAACACAACTCAAGGTTGAGAACTTTCAAGCGACTCCCAAAACAGGCGGAACAGTAACTGCTCAAGGAACGCTTAACTTGACTGACGACCAAAAAATTGCCTTAGATTTTCAGGTGAACGATGTTTCTGGAGAGATCATTCGCCCTTATCAAGAGAATCTTCCTGAGGATCTTGGCACCTTAAATGCCTCTGGTGAAATTAGAGGATCCTTAAGGGACTGGAAACGTCTTCAGGGAGAAGGAACAGCCAATTTAGCCATTGCTGAGGGGACAGTAACTCTACCGGAATTGCAACTGGCTCAAGGTCGCCTAAAAGCTCAAATTAACGTCAATGCCTTGCAACCCGAACAACTGAGTGAGCAAGTGCCTCCTCAACTTCAAAAGCCTATTTCCGGACAGTTTCGCCTTGATGCTAATATTGCTGACTTTTCTCCTGAAAAACTGCGGGTTACTGGATCAGGTTCGTTAAGGGTTCCGCAAGGAGAATTGGCTGCTACCAACCTGACCTTGAATGAAGGTCAGTTGAATGCTGATTTCCAACTCAGGGATATTCCCATCGCCTTACTGGCACCGCAAACCCCACCTGAGTTCAATGAATTGCTCTCTGCACAGTTTCAGGTCAATGCCGATATCAAAGAATTTGCCCTCAACCAAATTCAAGGTAAAGGGTCTGGGTCAATTACCATTAATGGCAATGATCAAAACCAACAAATTGCGCTCAGTAACGTTCGCCTAAATCAAGGGAACTGGCAAGGGCAAATACAGGCTGACCGTCTCAAGCTTTCTCCCTTTGTTCCTAACCTGCCGCCACTCCTACAAAATGCCGTCATTGATACTCAACTCACTGCTCAAGGAACCTTAGATCAGTTAACCCCAGCCGGCATTACGGTGCAAGGAACTGCCGCAGTTAATCAAGTTTCAGGGGGCAGTGTAACCGCCAATGTCATTCGCTTAGATGAAGGAGCCTTTCAAGTCGTCGCAACTCCAAAAAATATCCAACTCTCTCAATTTTCAGACCAATTACAAGGGAATCTCGCTGGCGAAGTGACCGTGAAGGGGACCCTTAATAACCTCACGCCCGCAGGAATTACCGCGCAAGCCAACTTAAACTTCAGTGAAGGACTTGCCCTGATTACGAGTCCTCTGACCACGCGCCTCAGTTGGGATGGTCAACAAGTTATTCTTGAAGAAGCCCAAGCAACAAACTTTTTTGCCGAAGGTGTGGTCGATCTGGACTTTGAGCAGCAGGGACAAGCCATTGTTGAACAAATCAACTTAACGGTTGATGCACAACAACTCAATTTAGCTCAACTGCCACTCCCGCGTCCGCAAGCCATGGAGTCAACTGATGTACAGGGCTTCGCCAATTTTTCCGGGACCCTTACTGGTAATTTGATCCAACCTCAAGCCGAAGGTAGGATTCGTCTGCAAAACTTCGCTGTTGAAGGGTTGACCTTTGACCCCGAAATGACCGGTGGGATCCAAATCAACGCTGAACAAGGGCTTCAGCTGGGCTTAATCGGAAATACGGAAACCCCTGATCAAATTCAGTTGGCGTTATCCTCACCGCGACCGAATCGTTTATTCCCTCTCGAACCCGCTTCCTTTTTTGTTAAACGAGACAATGCCATTGCCGAAGGAACCCGCCAAAACAACACCTTACAAGTAACGTTAGATGAAATTCCCCTTGACCTCGTTAAAGACTTCACCCCTCTCCCCGCCTCATTAGCAACTCAACCGGTCTCTGGAAGCTTAGAAGGAGAACTCGCCCTCAATCTCAACAATTATGACCTTTCTGGGGAACTTGCTCTCTTAGATCCTGCTTTAGGACGCTTTAACAGCGATCGCGTCACCGCAAACTTTACCTATTTTGACAACACGGTTACTGTCCAAGAAGCAACTCTGATTGAACAAGAAAGCAAATATCGTGCCAGCGGTCGTTTCAACCTGAGTGAACCGAACCCAGATTTTCAAGCCAACTTAAACATTGAACAAGGACGGATTCAAGACATTCTCAGTGCGCTGCAACTTTTTGAGTTCTCTGATCTCAACCCCAATTTTGCTACTCCTAATTATGGGAATGCTGATGATCTAGATATTGCAGCGGTTGGGATCAAAAACCAACCGATTCAAACCCAACTGCAACGATTCTCCGAAATTAAAGCCCTTCTGGCGCAAATGCAAGCAGAAGAAGACACTGTCACTGCTATTCCGCCCCTTAATTCGGCTCAAGGCAACTTTACGGGTCAGGTTAGTCTCCAAGGAACCTCGTTTAATCTTGCAGATATCCAAGGAAACTTTAATCTCCAGGGCAACACTTGGCAATGGGGACCCTACCAAGCACAAACTGTCACAACCAAGGGTAGCCTGAATAATGGGGTGATTACCCTCCTCCCGGTTCGCTTCGCCTCTGGAGAGAGTTTTATCAACCTTTCCGGTACCATTGGCGGGCAAAACCAATCCGCCCAATTACAAGTGAACCAAATTCCTATTGCTGACTTAAAAGATATTGTTGAACTGCCAGAGTTTATCGGTGTTAGCGGGTTTGTTAACGGCACAGCAACTGTCGCCGGAAAACAAGATAACCCCACTGCCAGAGGGGAACTCAGTGTTGAACAAGCAACGCTCAATCAAACTCCTGTTGAGACGATTCAGGGCAGTTTTAGCTATAACAACTCCCAACTGAATTTCTTTGCCGAAGGGTTACTGTCTGAAGATAGCGACCCTCTCACGCTCAGCGGTGATATTCCCTATCAACTTCCCTTTGCGGTTGTTCCTCCCGCCTCAGACGATTTAAATATCGATATTAACCTCCAAGATGATGGCTTGGCTTTACTCGATGTAATTACGAATGGTCAATTAACCTGGCAGGGAGGAGAAGGGGCTGTTAATCTTGCGATTAATGGTCCTTTTAATCAGGAGAATTTTCAATTCAACCAATTCAATACCAGCGGTGTCGTAACGCTTTCCCAAGCTAAGATTGGCACCGAAGTGCTTCCCAAACCGTTAACCAATATTAATAGCCGAGTCACATTTAATTTTAATCAGCTCTCCCTAGAAGAATTTAATGCTGATCTGGGTGGGGGGAAAGTCATTGCAACGGGAGGATTGCCCTTATTTAACCCCACTGCTAGTTCCGAAAGCCTCGATATTACCCTAGACGACCTGAGTGTTAACCTTCCTAATCTCTATGAAGGAGCGGTTGCTGGAAAGATTAATATTGGTCAAAGCGTAATTGAGCCGGAAATTGGCGGGGAAATGACCGTGTCAGAGGGAAAAATTATTTTAGCGGGACAAGATTCAGCCCCAACCAATAATGAGACGTCTCCAGATAATACCTCCAATCTCGCCTTCAGGGACTTAAAAATTACGCTCGGGGAAAACCTTAAGGTGACCCGTCCACCGATCATGAATTTCTTAGCGGAGGGAGATCTGACTCTCAATGGCACCCTGGCGACTCTTCGTCCTCAGGGAACGATCACCTTAGAAGGCGGTCAAGTGAATTTGGGGCCCACTCAGTTTCGTTTAGCTAACGGCTATGAACAAACTGCTACATTTATTCCGAGCCAAGGGCTAGACCCCACTCTCAATCTACGTTTAGTCACCTCGGTTACTGAAACGAGCGGGAGTATTAGTAATGCTAGTGCAGCCAACGAAGTGAGTACTGGCATTAATCCGGGTGTGGGAACGTTACGATCAGTGGAAGTAGAAGCTTTAGTAGAAGGACGGGCCAGTGAACTCCAACCGGGACAATTAAGGGCTAATAATGATGTGCTGACTTTAAGTAGTGATCCCAATCGGAGTGAAACGGAAATTGTTGCCCTTCTCGGTGGCGGGTTAACCAGTGGTTTTGGACAAGGGAATACTGCTTTAGGATTAGCTAACTTAGCTGGTTCTACCTTTTTAGGCACTTTTCAGAACACCATTGGCGATGCTTTAGGCTTAAGTGAGTTTCGGATTTTTCCGACGCTAATTCCTACAGAAACGGAAGAAGGAGAAGGAGAAGAAAATTCCGATTCCGCATTAGGGTTTGCTGCAGAGGCGGGTATTGATATTAGTAATGATTTTTCCTTTTCGGTACTCACCCTCTTTAATACGGAACAGCCATTGCAATACAGTATTCGTTATCGCTTAAGCGATGACATTTTGTTACGAGGCTCAACCGATTTATCTGATGATCAAAGCTTAACAGTTGAGTATGAAACCCGTTTTTAAAGCGCCTTATTCACTAAATTACTAAACAATTAGGGAAAAGGCAAACAAAAAACACCCTCATCAGCTGAGGGTGCAGAAAACTAACTTAATTTGAATGAGAATTACTCACGACCGCCACTCAGGGCAATGACAAGACGTAAGATGAAGATGAACAAGTTGATGTAAGTTAGATACATCGAGAGTGCGGCGGGGAGGTATTTTTCATCCTCATAGGTGCGGGGAAGGATGTAGAAGTCAACCACAGCAACGCCAGCAAAGAGCAGGGTGCCAAAGCCAGAAATTCCGATTTCTAGCCAAGTGGGGGTAAAAACACCAAACAAGCTAAAGAGCAGTTGACCCACTAATACCACTAACAGGGCAATGACGCCCAACTGTACTGTTTTGGTCAGCGCCATGCCATCTTCATCAGAAAGGTTAGAACCCACTGATCGCGCAACGATAAAGGTGGCACCACAACCGAGGGCGGCAATGCCAACGCCACCCACGCCAGCGCTACTATTGAGGGCAACAAAAATTAAGCCGCTGAGGGTATAACCGGACAAAAGGCTATAAAGTGCCAGTAATGGGAGTGCAGTGCTGTTATTGCCGTTTTCAGCAACGCCTCGGGCAATAAAAAAGAGCACTAACTCAGCAATGATGGCAGCAATGAAGGTGGGCATGAACAGTTGAGGCGCACTGCTAATCACGCCTAAGCCACCATAGGTTCCCACGGCGGTGAGAACTAAGCCTCCTCCTAGATAAGGAAGCGCGTTGGAAATGACATTCGGTCCAATAATCGCGCTGCCACGCGTTTCCTGCATGGCTTTGCGGAAGTTGTAACTATTACTCATAACGGTTTGTTTTCAGTCGAATTGAACTGATACTTTATTTATCATTGTGGCTGATCACGCCCGTAATGGGTAGTCGAGAAAACCGATAATTTCGTTAAGTCTCTTGTTGATAAGCAGCGCCGAGATAGAGTTCTCCCACTTGGGGATTATCCAGTAATTCTTTGCCAGACCCCATAACGCGATCGCGCCCATTTTCTAAAACATAACCGCGATGAGCCATTTCTAGAGCTTTCCGGGCATTTTGTTCCACTAAGATAATCGCTTTGCCGGTACGATTAATTGCTTGAATCTGTTCAAATACGGTTGCTACCAGGAGGGGGGATAAAGCCGCCGAAGGTTCATCTAAAATTAACAAGTCGGGGTCTAACATCAACGCGCGTCCCATCCCCAACATTTGTCGTTCTCCTCCTGAGAGGGTTCCCGCTTTTTGCCGACGACGTTGGGCTAACACCGGAAACATGGTGTAAATTTTATCCTTCAAATGCTTGATCGACCCTTTGCAGATAAATGCCCCCATTTCCAAGTTTTCTTCTACCGATAGCGCCGCAAAAACATTAGAAATCTGAGGGACATAGCACATTCCCCGCTGCACAATTTGATTGGGTTTTAATCCCCCAATGTTTTCCCCGTTAAAGCGAATTTCACCGTGACTGGGAGTCAACAAGCCAAAAATTGCTTTTGCCAGCGTTGATTTTCCTGCCCCATTGGGACCAATTACGGCGACTAACTCTCCCATTTGAATCGAAAAGTTAATCCCTTGCAGGATATATAAATCTTTGACATACCCCGCGTAAACGTCTGTAACTGTCAGTAGATCACTCATGGAACAGGAAATGCGGTTCGCTTATATTTTTTTTCTATTGTGGCGTATTCTGTAAATCGGGACGTTCTTCAGGAACAATTGCCCCTTCTACTGGACAAACCTGTAAACAAATGCCACAGTCGATACAGGTATCAAAATCAATCCAATACCAATCGGTTCCTTTCTCATTTTTGCCAGGTCCTTCGTGGATGCAGGCAACCGGACAAGCCTCTACACAATCAGCCACGCCTTCACAAGTATTTGTAACAATCGTGTACGGCACGGTATCTCCTTCTTATTCAATCATCTTCACCTCCCACAGAATAACACAGCCCGTTTAAGTGACCGCGGAATTCATTTCCGTCCTCACGCTTTGCTCCAGCTTGAAAGCCCCGCTCCGGAATGCTTTCGGCGCGGGCTATCGCCCTACGATTCCGGAGAATGGCTCACTTGCCAGTGAAACCGATCCGCTGCTGTTTCTAGTACCGCTTTAATTGTTTTGGGATCGGCAGAGGATAACATGACGCTCGGATAAACTGCATCACCCCACTGGGGATGAATGATGCAAGTGCAATCGCCAGGATCGGTGTGAAAACCGAGTAAGGTGGACACTACTTTCACATCATCATGATTGAGAACACCGGGATGAGAGAGTAAGGGTTGTCCACTTCGCGGATCAATCAGATCAGCAAGAGTGCCCTGTTCTTTTAAGTCGAAGGCAACTTCTACCCCAAAGCGCATGAATCGTTCTCGCAATCGTTGTTTTTCTTGCTCTACAATATTTGAGCGAGCGCATAAGGAAAACTGTGCCTTCTGCAAAATAATGATCACCCAAGCGGTGGGAAGTGTCCAATCCGGCAACATTTTTTCTAAGTTATCTTGCACGAAAGGAGTCGGTTGACAAATATAGACTTCCAAGGCGGCTTCCGGTGCAGCAAACAAGGTGAGGACGGGAGAAATTTTTGGCAGTTGAATTGAGGGATTAACCATATTCGTAACTGCAATGAATAGAGGATTATTTATAGTTTGACATTCTATCGGAAAAATAGCTAGCAAAATTGAACACAATATGGGTTAGGGATGACATCAGGAAAGATGAAAAATGCAAAGATAAAACTAACGATTTGGGCAATTATTCTGGTAGCAGGACTGATTTTTTTTCTCCAGAATCGTTCCCCTCTGATTGCAATTATAATTTTTGGCAGTAAAACGGTTGCGCTTCCCGTTGGAATTTGGCTAATTCTGAGCGCGATCGCGGGACTCATCGCCAGTATTTTTTTACAATTTTTACTCGGTGTTTTTGTCCCCAAAGCGAGACGACCTCGGGAATGGGATGATGATGAAGATAGTGATTTTGAGTTTCCGAAAGTAGAAGAAGAACAACCGGAGAACTTTACCGCTAAAAATACTTCTAATCAGCAAAAAACTGCTCAATCTGAGCAAACAGAGCGGATTAATTACACCGTTGGCAGTGCTTTTGATCAGGAAGAAGAAGAAGAAGATTGGGAGTCTCCTCCCCAAAGAGAAGATTGGAATGATATCGATGATGACTGGAATATTGAAGAACCACCGCGTCAAAAGAAGAATCCGGTGACAAATAATAACGATTATGATTTTGATGATAGGGATGATCTAGAAAAAGAACGGGAACAACGAGTGCAACAAAGTTCAGTTTCTTCCTATCGCTATCGTGGAGATCCCAATCCGGAAAGATCCTCACAACAGGAGTCTTTTGCTGAAGAAGATGTTAGTTCTGACCGATATAATCAGCAGGAGGATGGGGAGGAAAAACCTAATTCACCCACAATCTACGAGGCGAACTATCGCGTCATTCGTCCTCCCTTATGGAATCTGCCGCAAGATGAAAACGAAGAGGATGATGAAGAAAACAAACGCTAATTTATTACAAGGCTTAAATCTTTATCTGATTGGAATGATGGGGGTGGGAAAAACTGCTGTTGGTCAAGCGATTGCTCAACAATTGACCTATCGTTTTTTCGATACTGATCAGTTGATTACCCAAGTTCAAGGGGAAGCCATCACTGAAATTTTTGCGAAAGAGGGGGAAGCTTATTTTCGGGAGTTAGAAACAAAGATTTTACAAGAATTATCAACCTATACTCGTAGCGTCATTGCTACCGGTGGGGGAATTATTCTGAAGCAAAATAATTGGAGTTTTTTACAACAAGGTTTAGTAGTGTGGTTAGATGCAGACGTTGATTTGATTATGGAACGTCTCGCAGAAGATAAGAGTCGTCCTCTCTTACAAACGGCAAATCCCAGACAAACCTTAGAAAATTTATTGGGAAACCGTCGCGATCGCTATGCCCAAGCTGATTTACAAATTAAAATCGAAGCCGAACAGTCGCCGAGTGCCGTTGCCTCGGAAATTTTGACACAAATTCCATCTGTCATCAAAGACAAATCTGATTAATACGCTGCTTTTTCTCAAAAGCAAGATCTCCTGACCGAGTCCGCTAAGGGGGATTTTTTTGCCAAAGCCTTCTCCTGGGCGATCAATTCTGTCTTGAGGATGAGTGTGCTGATCTTGTCTCCCTTGTCTCCCTTGTCTCCCTTGTCTCCCTTGTCTTCCTTGTCTTCCTTGTCCCCTGAGGAAGATGCCTGCTGCAACCGTTGGTCAAGAAACAGAGACTCATGATAAGTTCGGTAAAAAAGCGGTAACATTTAGTTAGAACTGTTAAATAAACTTAATTGGGCGTGGACAGTACAAACAAAATAGTGACAAATCAAGTAGCGAAACCAGTCACAGAACTGGTGAAGCGGTTGACAATTATAATAATTTGTGCTTTGCTCCTCGTCGGTCTTAGCGTACTTGGAGTTTATCTGTATCAGGTATCTGATCCTTACATACAGGAAGTTCTCGCTGCCCCTAGTGATCCCGAACGAGGAGAGGCAATTTTTCAAATTAATTGTGCCGGTTGTCATGGTGCGAAAGCAGATGGCAATGTTGGCCCCAGCCTACATAATATTTCAGAACGTAAATCGAAGTTATATATAATTCAACAAGTGATCAGTGGCGATACGCCACCCATGCCCAAATTCCAACCCAAACCTCAAGATATGTCTGATTTATTGGGGTATTTGGAAACACTGTAAGATCCCAGTCATTGGTCATTAGAGACTTCGACAAAGGACTAACCTTACTGAAACTGTTGAGCGTAAAATTGAGCATAGCGGGCTTTCTGGGCAAGGAGTTGTTCATGGGTTCCCACTTCAATAATTTGACCTTGTTCTAAGACAAAAATCCGATCGGCCCCACGAACGGTGGCTAAACGGTGGGCAATAATGAAAACGGTACGCTCTTTGAGGAGTCGATCGAGCGCTTCTTGAACTAAGGCTTCTGATTCGGAATCGAGGGCGGAGGTGGCTTCATCTAGAATAAGAATTTTCGGATCGAGTAATACTGCTCGCGCGATCGCGATCCGTTGACGTTGTCCCCCGGAAAGATTCATTCCTCGTTCCCCGACATAGGTGTAATAGCCCTGGGCTAATTGCGAAATAAACTGATGAGCATTGGCAACTTTGGCAGCTTCTTTTACCGCCTCTATGCTAGTTTCTGGTTGGCCAAAGGCAATATTTTCAGCGATGGTCCCTGAGAATAAAATCGTCTCTTGGGGGACAATACCAATTTGACGTCGTAAACTATTGAGGGTGACGTGGCGAATGTTGGTGCCATCAATTAAGATTTCCCCTTGCTGAGGATCGTAGAAGCGAGGAAGTAAATTGACTAAACTGCTTTTTCCCGCCCCGGAAGCGCCGACTAGGGCTAACATTTCTCCCGGTTGTACAGTAAAGTTGAGGTCTTTTAATACCCAATCGTGACTTTCGGGATAAGCAAAAGCAACCTGACGATATGCAATTTCTCCTTGGACCGGGGGCAGCGCGATCGCGCCTTTTTCTTCTCTCACACGAGGTTGAATCGCCATCAACTCAAAAACTCGGGCGACAGAGGCTTCCCCTTGCTTAAACTCATTATAATTTGTGGTGGTAATGGAAATGGGATCAATTAACATCAAAACGCCTGCCCCATAGCTGATAAACTCACTGGTGGTGAGATTCCCTTGCGCAATTTGCCATCCTCCCAACAGGAAAAGAAGTAACACGGCGAGGGCTTCTAAAAACCCCACAATTGGGAATTGTATCGCTTTTAGGCGTTCTGCGGCATAGCGAGCATTGCGATTATGTGCTGCTTCGGTGCAAAATTTATCTAAGGTATAATCTTCTGCTGCAAAGGCTTTCACCAATCGCATTCCTGTAAATACCTCTGTCAGCATCGAAGAAAGGTCAGACACCCGGTTTTGGCTGCGGCGAGAGAGGGTTTGCACTTTTTCCCCAAACCCGCTAATCAGAATCGCAATAAGCGGTGCAACCACCAGTAACGCCAGCGTCAGTTGCCAATTCAAATAAATTACATAACCCAAAACAGCAACCAGTTGCAGGACACTGGGAATAAATTGATGGAAGATATTATTCACCACTTCCCCTACCCGATCAATATCTTCGGTGAGGCGATAGGATAAGTCTCCTGTGCGTGTGGTTTCAAAATAGTCGATACTGAGGGTTTGCAAGTGTCCATACACCGCCGTTCTGACATCATACGCCACAGCCAGTGCAACTTTTGCCATGAGGAGATCCTGACCATACTGAGCCACTTTTTGCACCAGGAACAAAACAGCAGTAATCCCTGCTAGTTGAGCACTCCGACTGACATTCCCTTCTCCCACTGCGGTTGAAATTAGTCCCGCTAACCAAGCAAGCAGGGGCCAAATGCCCACAAAAATGACAGTGCAAGCTAAGGCTTGGCCAATGGTTACGGCTTGGGGACGAATATAGGGGAAAAGTTGTAAATAGGAAGAAGGTTGTTTCAATGGTTTGGCCAAGTTAAGCGGTTAGGAAATGGAAGTTTAACGCTAATTGAGGCTCAATTCCAGAGTCATCTTCTTCAAATGGGGAGTTCTGACTTTAAATATTGAGTCAGACGACCGTTAAACCACCAATGCTTCGTCGAGCTAGGTCTAGCTTTCAATCGGGTAGAGGTTTTCCAATGGCTTCTTTAAGGATGATCGCAAGACGTTTCAGCAAAGCTAATTTAGCCCTCACTCAACGCGGCTAATACTGCCTCATGGAGAGAACCATTACTGACGACAATTCCTCGATTCTGGAAGAGTTTCGTTCCCACCGAAAAGTCAAGGGGTTTGCCATACATATCGCTAGTGCGTCCCCCTGCTTCTTCCACAACAATCGTTCCCGCCGCATGATCCCAAATATTTTCCCGATAATCTGGCTTTTTCGGGGAGGGAAGCCGCAGATATAGGGCAGCAGAACCAGAGGCAACGGCACCATATTTGGCTTGGCTGTCAATGGGCAAAGATTGGCTTTTAATTCCTGCTTTTTGCGCGATCGCGTTTTGTAGACTTTGATCGCCATGGGCGGCTTCAACACTCTCGACAAAGCGGAGATGTTCTTCATCATTGGGAGAAGTGACACTGATGGTATTCCAGTTTTCTTCACTTAAAGGACGGACCCGCGTTCCTTCTCCGCGAACGGCAACAAAGAGTAGTCCTTCTTGATCCAAGGGGGCAGCGAGATCCAGGGCAAGGGCAGGACAGGCGAGGATCCCCACTTTGACTTCTCCTTCTTCTAAAAGAGCGAGCGCGATCGCGTACTGATCGCCCCGGAGAAAGCCTTTTGTCCCATCAATTGGATCGAGGGTCCAAAACCGTTCACTAGGTTCACCATTGCCATGATCAATCCACTCTGCCACATCATCGGTACTCGTATTGGGAACTTGTTGCTTAACATAGTCCGTGACTTGCGCCAACTGTTCTGCCATTTCTGGGGAACGCAGGGCTGTTGCATCTTCTTCTCCCACCACCGGATCGCTGGGGAAGGTTTGGGCTAAGGCTTGACAAATAATGGCTTGGGAACCAAAATCAGCAATCGTAACCGGAGAGCGGTCTTCTTTTTCAATGTGATCCGGCATATTGCCGCGGACCGCTTGACATAATTTTGCAGCACTCAAGGCTGCTTCAATTCCAACTGCGACTTCTTTTTCGTAAGCCATTTCTCACCCCTCTGTCAAATTTTCAATCCTGTCGTCCCCTCATTGAAGGAGCGATCACCCATCGGTTGGCGTTGATCACGTCCTTCCAAAAATACCACACAATGAGGCCAAACAAGAGCCATCCCCGACGCAAAAAAATTAGCGAAATAGGTCAGGATTTAAACGAGAAGGGGAATTTGAAGACGAATTCGTCGAACGCAGCGCTTCACCGGTTCCACCATCATCCTGAGCTAAAAACGGACGGAGATCAATACTCTCATCGGTTTCGCTAGTATTCCCCCCTAACAAGTCCTCCCAACTCGAATTATTGGTAAAGGTATTGACCCCACTGGTTGAAATGCCTTGATTGGCATCAGCGAGATTCTCAAAAACGCGATCGCGCGTAGTAATAGGGTCTTGTCCCCGGGGAACCGTAAACACAATTCGACAACTGGGATCATCTTGGCTGGTTACGCAGACAATATTTTCATTATTCATCACACTGGTTTGCAGCTCTAACAAGCCATCGGGACGATAGAGTTCCAAACGTTGACTAATTTCACTACAACGCCTTTGCGGCGACCAGTTCCCTCCCATTTGCTGCGGAATTGCCCAAGGATAGCTTTCATCGGGCTGGCTTTGGGGGTTATACATCACGGTGTATTGACCATTATTGTATTCACAAGTGAAGCGGCGATCCGTTTCAACGGTTGTGGAGGTTGAGGATTGACTTTCAATGACAACCTCTCCGTTGGAAGAAGTAGAAGTCGTAGAAGACGTAGAAGTTGTAGAAGAAGATTGGGATCCCGATCCATCATCAGGAACCGTATCAACAATCACTTCTGGTACGTTTTGTGGGGCTTGGGCAATCCGTTGTCCAGACTCAAATTCTGAGGCTTGCGTTTGACGGTTACTCAAAATGCGCGACAAGGAATCTTGATTTTCCGGTAAGTTGATATTAAGAAGAAATGAGGATAACGGGTTGGCATTAACCGGCAAGTTAACACTACCGAAGGTAACTGCCAATGCCGATAAACTGAGGGTGAGAGAGCGTAACATCATTGACTTCCTTAGAGTGAAAAGACATCTACTTAGTTATGTCGTAATTCAATTACTTTAGTTCCAAGTCTAGACGAGGGACAATTCTTTTTGTGTCACTTTGAACGGGATATCGCTGTTAATTTCCACTGATGAGACCAATGCGATCCGGTGGCCAAAAACGAAACACAGCGCGACCAATGACTTTTTTTTCTGGCAAAAACCCCCAAACATGAGAATCATTACTGTTGTTACGATTATCTCCTAAAACAAAGAGTTTATTTTCCGGAACGGTAATCGGAGAAATTTGATAATTGGGCGGTTCTTTGATGTAGGGTTCTTTAATTTCATCGCCATTAATGTAAACGTTGCCATTTCTGACGGCAATGGTTTCTGTTGACTCACCAATCACTCTTTTAATAAAGGCTTGATCCGCCTCGTAGCCAAAATTTTGTAATAATTCCGGCGGATTAAAAACAATGATATCTCGGTACTCGGGAGAGGAGAAATAATAAGAGACTTTTTCCACCACAATTCGATCCCCGACTTCAAGGGTCGGAAACATCGAGTCTGAGGGAATATAACGGGGTTCAGCAATAAAAAGTCGGATTAAAAAGGCTACAATGAGCGCGATCGCGATTGCTTTTAGGTTTTCCCAAACTTGTTGCCAAATTGATTCAGATTTTTCCACTATAATTGAAGGTTACTTTGCGTGACTAAAAAAGGTTGCGACAACTTGACCGGTAATTTGTTTACCAAGCCAAGGGGTATTCGCACTCAGCGATTTTAAATTACTTTTGCAGACTGTCCAAGCCCTTTTGGGATCAAATAAAATCGCTGCTGTGGGTTCTCCGACAGCACAACGCAGTGGGGGTTGCTTAAAACAGGATCGCGGTGCAAGACTCAACGCTTGCCATAAGTCTAAGGCAGTCCATTCTCCACTTTCGACAAAATTTTGCCATAACAAGGGCAGCACTAACTCTAGCCCAATCGCACCCGGGGGGGCTTCGGCAAAGGCAACGGTTTTTTCTTCATAGGTATAGGGGGTATGATCCACAGCGATGGCATCAATCACGCCCGTTTTTACCCCCTCAATTAACGCCATTTGATCCGCGCGATCGCCCAGAGGAGGACTGAGATTTAAACTCGGGTCATAACTGGTCACAGCAGCCGTATTTAAGAGTAAGTGCATCCACGTTGTACTTGCTGTAATGGGAACGCCTCTGGCTTTTGCTGCTGCAATTAGCTCGACACTGCGGGCTGTAGAAATCCGCATCAGATGAACGGGGGTTTCAGTAGCAGCGATTAGTTCTAAAATTGCAGCAAGGGTAGCGGTTTCGGAGATCGCGGGATCGCCGGGTAAACCGGTTTGCAAAGAAAGTTTCCCTTCCCGCATGACTCCATTATTACTGAGAGCGCGATCGCGCACCGCTAGGGCAACCGGTTTCCCTAAAGGTTGCAAATACTCTAAGATCCGCCGTAATAAGCCTAAATTACACAGAGACACCTCATCACTAAAGCCAATAATGCCGGCTTGGGCTAATTCACCCAACTCCGTCATTTGTTCTCCTTTTCCTGCTAAGGTTAAACTACCCCACAGCTCAAATTGAGGGGCATCTGACGGGGTTAAACGATGTAACCACTCAATCTGACCTGGGTGATCGAGTGGGGGTTGAGTATGGGGAAGAATGCCAACCTGAGTAAAACCTCCCGCTAATGCTGCCTTTCCCAGAGAAGCAAGGGTTTCTCGGTCCTCATTTCCCGGTTCACCACTGTGACTGTAGAGATCTACTAACCCTGGGGCTAAAATTAAACCGTCAGCATCCCTAACCTGGGTTTGTGAAGGGTAATCAGGAATTTCAGAAGCGATCTCTCGAATCTGATGATTTTCGATGAGTACATCGGCAATTTGTTCAGTTTTCGAGGCTGGATCTAAAAGACGCACTTGTTGTAACAGTTGTATTAACGCTGAATTGTGATCTCCGCTGTCCATATTTTTAGTTGTAATACCCGCATCAGTTGACATTCCTCCCGTGTAATTGTTTTCTTAGCATAGATTGCCTCCATAATTTCATCTCGTTCACGGCGAGAAAGTTCTCCATCATCAATTGCCCGTTCTACCATAGCGCGTAATTTAACAATTTCCATCGCTCTAACCCTAATTTCTCTGCCAGAAAAAAGTTTGCTGTCATTACTGTACTGATTCTTTGCTGTGAATTGCCATTAAAAATATTACATCAAAGTCATGCACTCATGGCATTTTTATGGCAATAATGTCTGATTGAATACGTTTTATTCTTTTGGTTTTAATTAGCATTACCTACCAATAACTGTTCGTAATGCTTAGACACAGTACGCACGACAACTCATCTATAGTCGCGAATTGATATGCTATCAAACCATCGCATCAATCTTAATTACACTCAGCTTGATCAACCCCTTCAAGATAACAGTAATGTTCAACACTCTTTAACTAAGCAACCGAGTCATGACAAAAGCGAAAACACCCTACAAATCGATTTTGCCATTATCAAGTTTGTCATTTTTGCTGTCATCTTTGATCTGATTTTCTTTTCGATATTTTCAGAATTAATCTGAATCGAAAAGAGACTTCAGTTAATTTTGACCAAAATACAAAAATAACGAATTGATGGTGATTTAAATAACATAATTGAACTAACACATTTCGCGATTTCTATCATGTCAATTTAGTCAATATTTGATGCATTTTCAACATAAAGCTTATTTTTTTGTAACAAATAACACGAAAATACTAAGTTTTAATGAGTAGATTAGAACAAATTCAGAAATTAATTTCAGGAGAATTTAGCTCGGAAATGTTTCCAAATTGCTGATTTTCTTGTGTAATTAATCATGCCAGTCTCAGAAAAAGTGAGCCCTTAGTTCTCATTTTTCTTTTCAATTCGTAATAACTTATACAGCTTGTACCAAAGCCATAGGATAGCGTAGCACTAATGCAAAGGATAGAGGTATCTAAATGAAAGAGTTTCCCGAAATCACTAGCAAGTTATTGGCAGCGAAAAAAGAAAAGGGGATGACGTTTGCTGATCTTGAAAAAGCGGTTGGGCGCGATGAGGTGTGGATTGCTTCTGTTATTTATCGTCAGGCCAGTGCCGATGATGAAGAAGCAAAAAAAATTCTTTCTGCTTTAGGATTAGGTACTGAATTAGCAGAGAAATTGACGGAACCTCCCTTAAAAGGATCTTTAGACCCTCAAATTCCAACCGATCCCTTAATTTATCGGTTGTATGAAATTATGCAAGTTTATGGAATGCCGGTCAAAAGTGTTGTTCATGAGAAATTTGGCGATGGCATTATGAGCGCGATCGATTTTACTTTCAACGTCGAAAAAGTAGAAGATCCCAAAGGTGATCGCGTGCAAATGATTATGGAAGGGAAATTTTTACCTTATAAAAAGTGGTAAATCAATCAATGTTGAATTGGAATTAAGGGAAATAGGAGAATTTTAAAATGGATTACACTCTACCTCGCGAAGTCATTAAAAAGATGGCACAAGCAGGAAAAATAAAAGCAAGGCTTTCCGTCAAGGATATGTTAATTCGTGGCTTTTATTCTGGATTAATATTAGGAATTGCAACAACGTTAGGGATGACAGTCGCCGTTCAATCTGGGATTCCATTCGTAGCTGCTGTTATTTTTCCTTGGGGTTTTGTGCTTATTGTCCTTTTTGGAATGGAACTGGTTACTGGAAATTTTGCATTAATGGCGACGGCTAAACTATCAGGACTGACCCGATGGGGATTGATTGTTAAAAATTGGCTTTGGGTCTATTTGGGAAACTTTTTAGGGTGTCTAGTTGCAGCCTTAGCAATCAGTTTTTCCCTAACCAACGCTTTTACAATCGAGCCCAATGAGGTAGCGCAGAAAATTATGTCAATTGCAGAAACCAGAACCATTGGTGTCAGCGAAATGGGAGCGAATGGTTTCTTACTGATGATTGTACGAGGAATTATCTGTAATATATTAGTTTGCTTCGGAGTCATGCTAGGGATTGTTAGTCAATCTGTTCCTGGTAAAGTCCTCACTTGTTGGTGGCCAATTATGACGTTTGTCGCACTGAATCTGGAACACATTGTTGTTAATATGTTCTTTATTTTGACAGGATTCACCCTCGGTTCTCCCATTTCAGGAACCGAGATGGTCTTGTGGAATTTCTTACCAGTAACCATTGGTAATTTAATTGGTGGAGGGTTGTTTGTTGGCTGCCTATTTTATGCAACTTATGGCGAGACTCCCCAACCCAGAGTTGCCACTATTTCTTCAGATGAAAAAGTGGAAAGTCAAGTGAAATGATTAGACTGCACTACTCAGAAAAATCATACTGGGATAGAATATAGCCCTTCTAGATTTGCTCAAAGCCCCCTTTAATCAGGGGGTTTGTGGGGATAAGTTATCACTAACGATTGCTCTATAGCGCTACGGGTTTTGGTCAGGACGTTACGAGAACAGTAGCGACCGAGACGGTCGTATTCCCAGCCACATCAAACGTCCTAACCTAATTGCTTACTGCCCACAAAAATCTCATAGTTGGAGTGAAAGGCTGTTACCCCTGCAATCGCTGTTAATTCTTTTCTTGCATTAATAGAATGGAAAAAACACATTGAAAGGGAAAAATGGTATCTCTCTATACAATTACTCACACAGGCTTCTTTTTAAATCAGGAATAGAAGTGGTTAATTATTCATTGAATTTAGTGGAATATACAAGCGACTTAAAAAAATATGACTACTACAGAGAATTTACAAGAATCCAAAAATAAATTTGAAAAATTCAAAGCAGAAAAAGATGGACTAGCCGTTAAAGAAGAACTAGAATACTTCGCCCAAATTGGCTGGGAAGCGGTTGATAAAACCGATCTTGAACAACGTTTGAAATGGTTAGGAATTTTTCATCGTCCCGTAACACCAGGGAAGTTTATGTTGCGAATGCGAACGCCCAATGGCATTCTCAATAGTGAACAAACGCAAGTTCTTGCTGAGATTGTACAGCGCTATGGGGATGACGGTAGTGCAGATATTACGACGCGTCAAAATATTCAATTGCGAGGGATTCGTTTAGAAGATATTCCAGAGATTTTCTCACAATTGCATACGGTTGGCATGACGTCTATGCAGTCCGGAATGGATAATGTTCGTAACATCACCGGTTCTCCCATGGCGGGATTAGATGGAGACGAATTAATTGATACCCGAGAATTGGTCAAAAAAGTACAAGATATGATTACCAATTCTGGGGAAGGCAATCCTGAATTTACGAATTTGCCCCGTAAGTTTAATATTGCCATTGAAGGCGGACGAGATAATTCTGTTCATGCCGAAATTAACGATATTGCCTTTGTTCCGGCTTATAAAGAAGGCAAATTGGGATTTAATGTTCTAGTGGGTGGTTTCTTTTCTTCTAAACGATGTGAAGCAGCAATTCCGCTTAATGTTTGGATTCCGCCAACAGAAAAATTTGTGGTGGGGATTTCCCGAGCAATTTTAGAAGTTTATCGCGATCATGGGTTGCGAGCCAATCGTCAAAAGTCGCGTTTAATGTGGTTGATTGAAGCATTAGGAATGGACGAGTTTCGGAAATTAGTTAAAGAAGCGTTTGGTCAACCTTTAGCCACTGCAGCCGCAGAAGATGTGATTGATTGGGATAAGCGCGATCATATTGGTGTTCATGCCCAAAAACAAGCGGGTAAATATTATGTAGGAATGAATGTTCCTGTTGGGCGATTATCCGCTAATGATTTATTTGATTTGGCTCGTTTAGCGGAAGTTTACGGGGAAAGTGAAATTCGCTTGACCGTCGAACAAAATGTGATTATTCCTCATATTGCTGAAGAAAAA
>JAAANX010000195.1 GCA_009909085.1 Cyanobacteria bacterium GSL.Bin1
TGGGTGGAGGGTCGAAAGTGGTCAATTAAGTTGAACGATTCACAAAAACACATTTTGCGCTTCCTCGGTTCAGCCTGTCAAAAATATTATTTCCTTTGTTAAGGAACCTGCTGAATGTAGGGAGGAAAGCAACGTCGAGAAATATATTGGCATCGACTTAGAAGGGGGAAGACATTCCCAATGCAGTCAACCCGATCTCCTCTGGGATGGTAAAACGATTCCTTTGGAGGATAAGAGTATTGATTGCGCGATCACCTCTGGCACCAAATCAAAGATTCGATTGAACCGAAGTCTTTGAACATTGCCCTAACCCTGAAATCATTATGCAAGAAAGAAATCTGGCGTTTGCTTAAGCCAGGAGGAACAATCTTTTCTAATTAAATACAAGATGAAAACCTTCTTGTGAAAAGTGCTTATCGTGAGAGAGCACTTCTTGAATACCCATTTGTCGCATCACTATCATTGAAATACAATCGGTCAGACTATATCCTTTATCTAAACGCTGTTCATACAACTCCAAGCCTAGTTCTCGTAACTGCAAATTATAAGAGATTACTTCTATATCAGGTTCTTGTAACATTTTTTTATATAGCAAAAGGGCTTTTTGTTTCATTAAAAACCCCCTAGAGGAAGCATAGTTAAGAACTTCCTCAACAATGCCATCTGTGGTAATTATTTTTTGATTTGGGTGATTATAAGTATAATTAAGGACAGTTTGATGCCAGTTATCTCTAGGGTTGAATAAAGCAATCCAATAAAAAGTATCAGCAAAAACTGGCTTCATTATTATCGTTTTGGAACTCCATAAATATAATGATCATGTTGTTCAGCGCTATCAGTAGGAAGATTATTTAAGATATCTTCAGGAATATCAGCCACTAACTCCTCTGCAAATGCTCCTAACGACTGCGTATTTTCCGATTGCTCATCAGATTGTTGGCGATGATGCTTAATCTTAGCGAGTAACAAAAAGTCAAACACTTCTTCGATGATAGGTTGTGGGGCTGTCTCTAGTTCTCGGAGTAATTGCTCTTTAATTGTCATTACTTGGTTTTCTCATTAACTCTCTCCCTAAAGCTAATGTATCACAAGGCTCTACCGCTTAATCCGTCTCCGTCCGATCTCCTCTGGGATGGTAAAACGATTCCCTTGGAGGATGAGAGTATTGATTGCGCGATCGCGACTGAAGTCTTTGAACATTGTCCCGATCCCGAGATCGTCATGAAAGAAATCTGGCGCGTACTCAAACTAGGGGGAATCCTCTTTTTCACCGTTCCCTTCCTCTGGAATCTCCACGAAACCCCTTATGATGAGTATCGCTATACGCCTTTTGCCCTCAAAAGACACCTCACCCAGTCGGGGTTTACCGAAATCGAAATTAAAGCGATGGGCGGGTGGGATGCAGCACTAGCGCAAATGCTGGGTTTATGGGTGCGTCGTCGCTTCAATTAGAATGAAAAACAAAAAGTAGTGCGAATCATTTTATCTGGGTTGCTTTTCTCTATCAGCGCGATCGCGCTCTTAGATCCCTTACCCCCAGATTTTGCCGATATTGAGATGAAACCCGTCCAACACATCTTCCCCAGAAAGAACCGTCGGAGTTTCTAAGATTTCTACCGCTTGTTTTTTGGCTCCAAGAATTAGCGGAATTAGCTGAGGAACAGGCAAACCAAGCCCAACAACGAACCGAACAACTGGCGACTAAACTGAGAAAATTAGGTATTGACCCTGATCAAGTTTGACTTGCGTGCTTAACCGAAGGTTACTGCAGCGCGATCGCGCAAGCCGCTTCTCGCAGGGAAAATCACGCCCCAAAAGAGTTCAAGGAAGAAGCCATCAAGAGTGCATCGCGCTACTAAAAAATACCTAAGCAAGCCTGCCAAATCCCGATGGTATAATCAATCTTATCAAGGATCATTTTGTTGTGTTCTCAATGAAACTAACCTAAATAAAATGTCGCATCTCTACGAAAAAGATTATGCAAACTGGGCAGAAATAATGGCAAACTTGCTAGCGGAAAAGCAGTTTGATGAACTAGATATTGACAACTTGGTTGAGGAAATTAAGGATTTGTCGAAACGAGAACGAGATAAACTGATTAGTAGTATTCGTTTAATAATCCATCATCTTCTCAAATGGAAATATCAACCGCAGAAACGCTCAAGAAGCTGGCAAATTACCATTGAACGAGAACGCAATAATATTGACCTGTATCTAGAAGATAGCCCCAGTTTAAGACAATATCTTGCGTCAGAATGGGTGAATAAAGCCCACCGCATTGCTCGTTTAGATGCAGCTAAAGAAACAGACTTAAATTTTCCGAAAGAATGTCCTTTTACTATTGAAGAAATTTTAGATTTTAATTATTTCCCTGCAAGTGATGCTGAAAAAGGAAGTGATTGATTTTTTAGAAATGAGAATACAGCGCGATGTTCTCTGCGGGAACCGGCTTGCGCGATCGCGCTCTTAAATCCCTTACCCCCAGATTTTGCCGATATTGAGATTAAACCCGTCCAATACATCTTCCCCAGACAGGAAATTAGGCGCTTCTAAGATTTCTACTGCTTGTTGGGCGCGATAAATCGCAACCTGCTTGTTTTTTGGCTCAATTAACCAACCTAAACGCGAGCCATTTTCCAGATATTCTTCCATTTTTGCCATCCCTTGGGGCAAGGAATCTGAAGGTGACAGTAGTTCCATGACAAAATCAGGACACAGGGGGAGAAACCCTCTTTTTTCCTCTGCTGTCAGTGCATCCCATTTTTCTAACGGAATCCAAGCCGCATCCGGCGATCGCTGCGCGCCATTGGGTAACGAAAATCCCCCGGAAGAATCAAACGTTTCTCCTAGCCCAGTTTGGTCATTCCAATTAACTAAAGCAGCAATCAGTTTAGCGTTCCAAGCACTGGTTTCTCCACCGGTGGGAGACATAATGATTAACTCTCCTTTCGCATTCAGTTCGAGCTTTGCTTCGGGGTTGGTTGCACAGAGGGTGTAGAATTGTTCTTTTGTCAATTGAATGAGGGGGTTGAGATTGAGAGTGGTAGCGCTCATCAGTGAACTGGTGTGGAGTGAACAAACGGAATGTCCTTTTTTCATCTTAGCGACCGGATAGCGCGATCGCGTCCCCAAATACTCCAATCAAGACTAATAAGGCTCTCCTAGGGAGTTATGAAAAATAATAGCAAATAACGCCCAAAAAAATTGCCATGCAAGCTTTACGGAATTGTAAAAATCAAATTTTACCAAGTAATTCATAAAGTTATACTCCTTATTATTGTTGATCTAAAATGAAGGCGAGCCCAACCAAAACATCTAAACTTGAGAAGCCTAAAGTTTTAAGCAATTCACAAGGAAAATTATGACAAAATTCACAATTGAAATTCCAGATCAACTGGCTGAACAACTAGAGAATTACCTACAAACTCATCCTGAGGAAAGTGTAGCCGAACTCCTCGATGAGGTACTACAAATGAAACTGACCCCAAAAGATAGTAAAAAGTTACTTACTCTAGCTGGTATTGTTACTGACGCTCCCAGAGGTGCAGTTGACCACGCTGAGGACTTTGAAGATTGAGAAAAATTGCATTAGATGCGGGTCCCCTAATTGGTTTGTTCTATAGGAAAGATATTTATCATCGAGAGTGTGTGAGAGGTTTTGAACAGTTGGCACAACAGCAAACTATCTTGTTGACACCTTTACCCATTCTTTTCGAGGTGTACAAATGGTTATTACAACGTACCCAGCCAACAGTTGCACACAATGCCTTGGCAGTAATGCAAGACAGTCTTCATCTACTTCCTCTAGAACAGAGTGATTTTGAACAAATACAAGATATAGTGACTGAACTTCCCCAATGGCAAGGTTCCCTAGAAGATGCGACAGTAGTCTTCACCGCTTTACGATATCGTAGTCCAGTCTGGACTTACAACTTTCGGGACTTCAGCATCTTCCAAGCTTTAGAATTTTGGACTCCTGATCCAAAACGAAGGCTGAAATAAAATCAAGAAGCGCCCAGTAATTCATCAAATGAATCCTTCTGATATTCCAGCAAACCGCTAAAACAGATGACTATTTGTAACCAAGAACGTAAACAGAAGCAACGTCGAAAACAAGGCTTGCAAATTGCTCAACAAGCCGCTAAATTGCTGGTTAATAAATATGCAGTAGAAAAAGTTGTCCTGTTTGGCTCATTGCTAAAATCATGCCCCATTCGCGATCATTCTGATATTGACTTAGCTGTTTGGGGGCTTGCTAATCAAAACTATCATTCAGCGCTTAATGATGTGTCAAATCTGACCATTGATTTTTCCTTTGACCTGGTGCAACTTGAATCCGCTTCATCCAGTCTAAAACAAGTTATTCAACAACAAGGAAAAATCATTACAGCAAATGGGATGGAACTGTCTGATTTAGGTAGGATAATCTCACTTTCTTCACGAGAACAACCAATGAATCAATATGCCATCCTGTTTAGCCAGATTGAGGAAGAAAGCCAAGACATTGAGAAACTCCTAGAGAAAAATAAAGTCCTACTAGAATAAGTTCAGAGCAACACAAGACGAAGATTATATCGGAACTATTGCACTCAACCTACATAGCTTTTATTCCGGTGCAGAGCGCATTTTGAAACAAATTGCCCAAACCGTTGATGGTTCTGTACCCGACACCCCACAATGGCATCGCCAACTCTTAAGACAAATAGACATCTTCAGAAATGAGAAGCTAGTAACGGACTGTCAAGGCTTTCAGCTTTGTTTTTAGACTTTATTGGAGATGTCTAATGGCTACTCCAATACGGGAAATTCGACCGGCAGTTTTAAGCCCTGACACGTTCGAGAGTCTAAATGACTATTTTTCCTTTCGCCATGTTGTTCGGAATCTTTATACGTTTAGTCTAAACTCAGAGCGAGTTGAACCTTTAGCAGAATCCTTACCGATGTCTTGGCATCGTTTGCATCAAGACCTAGAATCATTGCTCAGCACGTTTAGCTCAAAAAACTAAAATACCGTCAAAATAATAAGCGCGATCGCGCATCATGTCAATTGAATGAGGGGGTTGAGATTGAGAGTGGTAGCGCTCATCAGTGAACTGGTGTGGAGTCAACAAACGGAATGTCCTTTTTTTCATCTTAGCGACCGGCTCGCGCGATCGCCTCTAGCAGACGCTTCGCGTGAATCACGCACTATCCCTCAGTAAAATGAAAGCAACGCCTGTTCTCAAAACCGATCATGACGACCACTCCCCTAACGCTACCCACCCAAAACGAACTCCCCTGTGATGATGGTGTACCGATGGAAACCCAACGCCACAAACTGCAAATGGACTTGCTGATCGATGCCCTTTATCCTTGGCTAGAACAGCGAGATAATGGCTACGTGGGAGGCAATATGTTCATCTACTACAGTGCCGCCCAAGTTAAAAATCAAGATTTCAAGGGACCCGACTTCTTTGCGGTTTTAAATGTCCCCAAAGTCGAACGAAAAAGTTGGGTGGTTTGGGAAGAAGGGAAAGCCCCCGATGTGATTATTGAACTCCTCTCGGAAAGTACCGCCACCCAAGATAAAACCGTCAAAAAAGAGATTTATCAAAACCAAATGCGAGTTCCCGAATACTTCTGGTATGATCCGTTCAACCCCGAAGATTGGGCAGGATTCACCCTTGTCAATGGTAACTACCAAGCCCTGCAACCGGATGCTCAAAACCGCTACCAAAGCCAACAATTGGGGTTAGCCTTAGTACAGTGGCAGGGGGTTTATAAAGGAGTGGAAACCGTCTGGCTGCGCTGGGCAACCTTAGACGACGAATTGCTACCCACTCCCCAAGAATTAGCCGAATTAGCCGAACAACGCGCAAACCAAGCCCAACAACGAGCAGAACAACTGGCAACCAAACTCCGAGAGTTAGGCATTGACCCCGATTCCGTTTAAAAATACATTCAAATCATAACGCAATGGCTTCGCTTCCGTAGGGAACATCGTGCAAATTCAACACATCTTCCCCCAAAATTTCAGCCAGTTTAGGGAGTGACTCAATAATTGGTTGTCCGGCATAATACGGGCGAAAGCTCTTTTATTCTAGAGTAATTGTCGCATTCCAAATTAAAGTTTATGGTTCGTGCTCATGTTTATATTTTGGGGAAAGTGCAAGGCGTTGGTTATCGCCTTTCGACCCAAAGTGAAGCGGTAAAGTTAGGCATTAAAGGCTGGGTGAGAAATGTGTTTGATGGGAGTGTGGAAGCGGTTTTTGAAGGGGAAGAAAAAGCAGTGGATCAAATGATTCAATGGTGTCATCAGGGACCCCCGTCTGCAGTGGTTAGAGAGGTTCAGGTGGAGTACGAACCCCCAGAAGGACTCCCGGAGTTTCAAGTGGCAGCATAACGAATAATTTCGGCAATTTGCCCCGCACTATCTTGAACGGCAAGGGTTTGTGCGTTTTCTCGCATCTTACTGAGGGTTTCGGGAGAGGCAAGCCACTGTCTGACAGTTTTTTTCAGGAGTTCGGGGGTTAAGTCTTCTTGTCGGTAGCACACGGCTGCACTTGCATCCACAAAGGCTTTGGCATTATAGGCTTGATGGTCTTCAGCCGCGTAAGGATAAGGAATGAGAAGCGACGGGGTTCCGGTAATCGCAAGTTCGGTTAAGGTTCCGGCACCGGCGCGACTAATGGCAAGGGTTGCCCGTTGCAGGAGTCCTGCCATATTATTGTAGAAAGGAAAGGTGTAGTACTGAGGATGTTGGAAGCTCTCCACTTCGCGATCGCGCTCTCCGGTTAAATGGACGACCACTGCCCCAGAATCTAACCAAGCACTGGCACTGTCCCGCACCAGTTGATTAACAGCTACGGCGCCTTGTGAGCCACCGAGGGCAACAATTAAAGGCGCATCTTCCCGAATGGGTAAGTCGAGAGGTTGAGGAGAGTGAAAGGCTTTGCGCACCGGCGTACTCACCCAAATGCTGCGCTGACGGGGAAAAAATCGTTCGGCACTAGGGAATCCCAAGGCAACCGTATGACACCAACTGGCAAACCAACGCGTCACTTTTCCGGGAATGGCGTTGGATTCATGAATAATGACGGGAATACCCCGAATCCGAGCAGCAATAATCGCTGGGGCAGCAATGTAGCCACCAG
This sequence comes from Cyanobacteria bacterium GSL.Bin1, assembly GCA_009909085.1. Classification (NCBI taxonomy): domain Bacteria; kingdom Bacillati; phylum Cyanobacteriota; species Cyanobacteria bacterium GSL.Bin1. The sequence continues at coordinate 7,134 of JAAANX010000195.1, forward strand.
TGGTAAAAACAGCTCTAATTTTGTGTTTTCTCATTATAGAAAGCACTTTTGTCACTGCTGGCGGTAGTCGAAAGGAAACCCCAATTGTTCCCAATGCTAAGCGCTTTTTCATCCCCTCGATGTTGACCGTTGTTAGGGGGTAGCAAGCGGGAACCAGTTTCGTCTCCAGGCGGTTGGGAACGCCTAACCACTTGATATTGTAGTCGCTTAACTCTTCTGCCACAGCCAGGGCAGGAAATAAATGTCCACCGGTACCACTGGCTGCAATTAAAAGATTGGGTTTCTCGCTCATGTTTCCAATTCTTCCACCGTTGCACTCCCATTAGGTTTTAACCAAGCAATGCGGTTAATTCTTTTTTGTTGGGCATAGTTTCTCATTTCATTTATTGACCCTTGGGCTAACGCTAATTCTACTCGCAAATCAGGGGTATTAGCACGTAATTGTTGCGCATAATTTAAAGCGGCAACTTGAGCATTACTACTTTCAGGAATGACTAACCAGTCACTCGCCGGGGTGGTTTCGGGTAGCTTTTTTTGTCGGAGTAAACAAGTTTGTAGTGCTTCTAAATTAAGGGCAAATCCAATTCCCGGTCGTGTTTCCCCTTGGGGATGATAGAGTCCTAACAGTTGGTCGTAGCGTCCCCCCTGTCCGATAATGCCAGTTTCGCGTCCCGTTTCTGCAACCACCTTAAAGACAATGCCGGTATAGTAGTCAATGGTTTGTAATAAACTTAAATCGAGGGTGAGAGAAAAAGACGCTGTTTCTGTTAATAATTCCAGCAGCGATCGCAGCTTAGTCACAATCGTTTTTCCCACTTCATCTAAATCAAGCTGAGAAACTTTTTCTAATACTGTTTCTGGGTTTCCTCTTAAGTCAAATAACAGTAATGCTCGTTCTCGTAATTCCGGTGTCAAAGGTAAGTTTTCCAAACTCACGCGGTCTAAATTGGCGATACAATAGCGAACATCGGCTCTGACTTTTTCTGGAAATGGTTCGAGGAGCGATCGCGTTAATCCGGCTTCCCCTAGCACTAAATGCCATTGTTCCATGCCGACCTGCTGCAGACAATCGCGGAGTAATAGAATAATCTCGCTATCGGCTAAAACCCCAGTTGCCCCAATTAGTTCGACACCGGCTTGGTAGGATTCCATTTGTTCCCCATGATGCCCTTGCGAAGAACGAAAAACATTGCCGTTATAAAATAAGCGTTGAGGATAGGCTGTCCGTTCCATCCGCGTCACTACCGCGCGCGCGATCGAGGCGGTAAATTCTGGACGTAACCCCAAGGGTTCATCGCTACCATCCTGGAGTTGAATCACTGTTGAGGGTTCAATCGCGCCCCCTGCGGTAAGCATCTCCACCCATTCGAGAGTCGAAGTAATAATTTGCTGATATCCCCACTGCGAAAATACGGCTTCGAGGTTTTGGGAAAGCCATCGCTTTTGCCTTACTTCCACAGGAAGCCAGTCTCTTGCACCGGCGGGAGCTTGATGAAGCATAAATGTTGAGGTCATTACACTGCACTAACCTAAACCGAGTCCTCTCTCAGTTAATCATAAGTTGGGGTGAGTTCAAACCATTTCAATTAATCTGGAGTTGATCGCGGCTGGGCGGTCATCGCAGGCACCGGACTTTGAGTCCGGTGTACCGATGACCAACGGTCACTCGCAAGCCCCGGAATCGAATTCCGGGGAACGAGTGACTTGAGCGAAAAACGCTCAGAATCAACTCCAGTTTTTTAATTAGAAAATGAAATAAGAAGTACTGCTTCAGCTAAGATTAGGGAAGGAGTACGTGATCAACTACATGAATGACTCCATTGTCGGCTGTGATATCTGCTTTCACGACATTGGCATCATTGACTTGTACTCCCTCATCAGTGGAGATATAAACTGACTTGCCGCCAACTGTTTTGAGTTCTCCATCAACAATTTGGTCAGAGGTTACTTCACCCGCTACAACATGGTAAAGGAGAATGTCAGTGAGTTTATCTTGATTTTTGGGTTCAAGCAACGAAGACACAGTTCCCTCAGGAAGTTGAGCGAATGCATCATCGGTCGGCGCAAAAACGGTGTAGGGACCTTCCTCCTTCAGGGTATCGGCAAGTCCTGCTTCTTCTAAAGCAGTGGTCAAGGTTTCAAAAGAACCTGCTTCTACTGCGGTGTCAACAATATCGGCAGATAAAGCCGGCAGACTGTTTAATGCGAAGAAAGCAACGCCGATCAGGGTAGCGAGAAAAGATTTTAGTAAATGCATGGTGAATTATGAGAAGCGGCTGTCTTTAGCTTTACATTTCTTAGTGTAACAACTCAGCTTCGTGTCGAAATCTTCTGCAAGTTTTAACCCAGGTGCTTCGGGGTGAGGTGAGTGATTATTGTTTCTGAGATTCGAGTCCCGCGGTAGTTACTAATAGATTACGCTGCCGTTATTGGGCTTCCAATTCTGCTACTTTATCTTCTAAAGTTTGGACCCTTTCTTTCAGTTCAATGACTAAAGTCGCTAGGCGGTCAAACATTTCTGGAGAGGGAGGAATCTTGGATTGCCGGGGAGAAGGAATTTGTGGTGTTGGTGTAGAGGAAGGAGTGCGAGAAGGTTGATTAACCCGAGACACTTGTGATTCGATATTAGAAAGGCGCGATCGCAGCTGGAAAATTTCGGCTTCCAAGCGAGAAATCCGAGATTCTAAGCCAATACTTTGGGCGTTACTGAAACGAGGGACAAACACCAATAATAATAGTAAGAGTAGAAACAGTAACCAGAAGCGTTGAGTCATGCGTAAAATTATCATTGGCGTCATGGGACCGGGAAACGGCGCAACAAGAGAAGACAAGACCTGCGCTTATGAACTGGGATACGCGATCGCGCAGCAAGGTTGGGTCTTACTCACCGGAGGACGTAACCAAGGTGTCATGGCAGCTGCCAACCAGGGGGCAAAAGCTGCTAATGGGTTAACTCTCGGGATTCTCCCCACTGCTGATGAGACTAACATATCTCAAGCAGTAGACTTGGCTGTTTTTACCGATATGGGCAACGGACGCAATAATATTAATGTTCTCTCTAGCCAAGTTGTGGTTGCTTGTGGTATGGGAACGGGAACGGCTTCGGAAATTGCCCTTGCCCTCAAAAATGGGAAACCAGTGATTTTATTTAATTCTTCTGCGGTGGGAATTGAATTTTTTCAGTCCTTAAGTCCACAACAAGTTTACGGGACCGATAAGGTCGAGGGCGCGATCGCGCTCATTCAATCTTTACTTTAACTAACTTCAATTTGAATAATGCTTGCTAGTTTGTCCCGAAAGCGGTACGCTCTAAACCATCCTTCACAATTCGCTTTGATATTCAAGAGTCAACAATGGTCGCAGTTGCAGTTTTAGCCGCCGGACGGGGTACCCGGATGAAATCCAATCTTCCGAAAGTGTTGCATCATTTGGGAGGCAAGTCGATGCTAGAGAGAGTTTTAGACAGTTGTGCGTTAATTCAGCCCTCACGCTATTTTGTGATTGTCGGCTATGCAGCAGAGGAAGTGAAAGCCAGTCTGGGTCATTGGGAGAATGTGGAATTTGTGATCCAAGAACAACAATTAGGAACCGGTCATGCCGTTCAACAGTTATTGCCAGCCTTAAAAGGCAGTGAGGAAGATGTACTCGTCCTCAATGGCGATGTTCCCCTCTTACGTCAAGAAACACTACAAGAATTGCTGGCAACCCATCAAAGTAATCATAATGCTGCAACCTTACTCACAGCGCAGTTAGAAAATCCGCACGGGTATGGAAGAGTATTTTGTAATGAAGGCAACCAAGTGCAAGCGATTATTGAAGATCGCGACTGCACTCCAGAACAAAAACTGAATCAACGGATTAATGCGGGGGTGTATTGCTTTAACTGGCAAAAGCTAGCGGCAATTTTACCGCATCTATCTGCCGAGAATGACCAGAAAGAATATTATCTCACTGATGTATTTACCTCTCTCTCGCCAGTCATGGCAATGGATGTTGCGGATGTTGAAGAAATTAGCGGCATCAACCATCGCAAACATCTCGCTGATGCTTACACAACCTTACAACAACGCATCAAAGAAAAGTGGTTACTCGCAGGGGTGACTTTAATTGATCCCGATAGCATTACCATTGACGAAACCGTTGAGTTATCCCCTGATGTCACCATTGAACCCCAAACGCATCTCCGAGGAAAGACCGTCATCGGATCAGGTTGTCACATTGGTCCCGGGAGTATGATTGAAAATAGTCAACTCGGGGAAAATGTTACAGTTCTCTATTCCGTGTTGAGTGATAGTACAGTAGACGCCGGAACCCGTATTGGACCTTATGCCCATCTGCGAAGACAAGCGAAAGTTGGTTCGGGTTGCCGAGTGGGAAATTTTGTGGAAATGAAGAATACTCAACTGGGCGAGGGGTGCAATGTTGCCCACCTATCCTACTTAGGGGATGCGACTTTAGGCACTAAGGTCAATATTGGTGCGGGAACGATTACCGCCAATTACGATGGCGTGAATAAACACCAAACCCACATTGGCAATTCCTGTAAAACTGGCTCAAATAGCGTGTTGGTCGCCCCGCTGACCTTAGGTGATGAAGTAACAGTCGCTGCTGGATCCACTGTCACAGAAGATGTTCCAACAGATGCCTTGGTTATTGCGCGATCGCGCCAAGTGATTAAGCCTGGCTGGCGGTTAAACAGTGACCAGTGACCCCTTTGGTGAGAAACAGGTATTAATTATAGTCATTCCAAATAAAAACCAACAGTGTGATTGCCATCGTCAGGAATGCTAGTTCTGTGGAAGAGGCGACTGAAATCGATGTCAATGACTTTCAACTATTTACCTTCCAGTAAAGAGCAAAGCGTAATAGACAATTCCTCCTGATAACAATGAAAACCAGAACTGACATTCCATTTCGGACACACTCAACGGTAAAATCAGCAAGGGAGTAACTAACAATATAACTCGCTCTCTCATCAATATAGTAAGCCCAGATAACAGGAGGAAATGAACCGTGGCGAAAAAAACAATTGCCAGCCTCACCGAAACCGATATTAGCGGTAAACGAGTCTTAGTCCGCGCTGACTTTAACGTTCCCCTGAACAAGCAAGGGGAAATCACTGATGATACTCGGATTCGGGCTGCCCTCCCGACCATCCAAGATTTAATTCAAAAAAATGCGAAAGTTATTCTTTGCAGTCACATGGGTCGTCCCAAAGGAGAAGTGAAAGAAGAGCTTCGTCTGACGCCGGTGGCTGAACGTTTATCTCAGCTACTCGGACAAGAAGTGGTCAAATGTGATGACTGTATTGGGGATGCTGTCAAACAAAAAGTCGATGCGTTGGCAAACGGTCAAGTTGCCTTATTGGAAAACCTTCGCTTCCACTCCGAAGAAGAAGCCAACAATCCTGACTTTAGTCAAAAACTTGCCGCTAATGCTGATGTTTATGTGAATGATGCCTTTGGTACTGCCCACCGTGCCCATGCTTCTACAGAAGGCGTCACTAAACATCTTAGCCCTTGTGTGGGTGGTTATTTAATTGAAAAAGAACTTGATTATCTCAAAAATGCGGTTGAGAACCCCCAACGTCCTTTTGCTGCGATTATTGGCGGCTCTAAAGTATCTAGTAAAATTGGTGTCATTGAAACTTTAATTGAAAAATGTGATAAGTTAATCATCGGCGGTGGGATGATATTTACATTCTTCAAGGCACGAGGGATGAGTGTCGGTAATTCTCTCGTTGAAAACGATAAACTCGAGCTAGCAAAATCTTTAGAAGAAAAAGCAAAGGCAAAAGGGGTAGAACTGCTCTTTCCCACAGATATCATTATTGCGGATAACTTTGCCGAAGATGCGAATACTCAAACCGTTACTGTGGAAAATATTCCCAGTGGTTGGATGGGGTTAGATATTGGTCCAAAGAGTGTCGAAGCGTTCAAAGAAGCCCTTGCTGAATGTAAAGGGATTATTTGGAATGGTCCGATGGGTGTCTTTGAAATGGAAGCCTTTGCCAAAGGAACGGAAGCCATTGCTCGCACCTTAGCTGAATTAACCGATAATGGTGCAATTACCATTATTGGTGGCGGTGACTCCGTTGCTGCAGTGGAAAAAGTTGGTGTTGCCGATAAAATGAGCCATATCTCGACCGGTGGTGGTGCAAGTCTCGAACTGCTAGAAGGAAAAGAACTCCCCGGTATTGTTGCACTCAATGATGCTTAGATTCAATTCATAATCAGTAAGGTGGGTGAGGCCCACCCTACTTCGGTCTTGTTTATAAACTTCCTGCTGCTAAATGACTGAGTTGGCGAATATTGGTAATGGCTAAGGTTTCTTCTGCTTGATGTAATTCTAACCAGCCTTTGCTTTGAAACTTATGTAAAAACTTTTGGGTTTCTTCTAAGCTCAAATCAGAGAGATCAGCGAGATCTTGTTGGGGAATGAGTAAAATTTCCATACCTTCTTCGGTGGGTTTCCCATAGGTTTCCCCTAAACTGACTAGGGTGTGCGCTAACTTGACTACGGGCGGATGATGGTGGAATTGCAACCGGATATCCATTTGGCGCAGTCGGCGGACAGTAATTTGTAACAGTTTATGATGCAGTTGCGGATCTTGGAAGAGGATCTGGATAAAGCGTTGAGCAGAAACACTGATTACTTTAGTGTCACTGAGCGCAACGACTTCTGTGGCACGAGGGGGCTCATCTAAGATTGCACTTTCACCAAAAAAGTCTCCTCGTCCTTGAATTGATACAGTAATGGGAGTTTCATTATACCAACGTCTTGCTTTGACCCAACCCGAAACAATAAAATAAACGGCATTTCCCCAAGATTGATCACAAAGGATCGTTTCTCCAGCTGTAAAGTCTTGTTCAAGGGCAACAGAGAGTAACCAGTCTAAGGTTTCTGTTTCTGCTGCATTAAACAAGGGGAAAATCTCACTGACAATTGTACTCTCCATTAAAAATTGCTTGACTGATATTGAATTAATCACCAATTAACTAGAACGTTGGCTGAAATTTAAGATAGATTTTTAACGATTTATCGATGCTTAATGAGTTCTTGCAATTGTTGACGAATTGCTTCCACTCGTTTGCGATTAACTCCTAAATCGGATTTTCCTAACCGAGAAGCCGAGCGAACATGAATCACTTGATTAATATCATCTTTATGAAATTCAACATCATCGACAAAGCCCATTAATTTACTTTTAAACTCAGCATAAAGATAGTTTTCTGTTTCTTCAATGATTGTGGTTCGCTCCATATTTTTAACCACTCTTGTGAGATCAGCGATCTGAGCATAAGGCAGTGGTTCAATCGCATGTTCACGATCGCTGCTTTGGCTAGAAACACAATTGGGAGTATTGGGACAAGGGGTCAGTTTTCCTGCTTTGACACCGAGGTTAGTGGGTCGTTTTCCGGCAAACATAAGTCTTTTTTTAGGTAATCTATTTTATCAAAAACTAAGGTTTAAAAACGGGAGCAATTTCTGTGTGGGGAGGAAGAGGAAAATCCATGATTGGCTGCGCGATCGCGCTCAGTTGGGTGAAGTTCTCAATGACGCTGTCTCGGTATTCATCGGGAAGGGCTAACCCTAACAAGTCAGCCGTTTGTTCTACATAAGCAGCATAGTTAATTGCAGGCGGGGAAGGATGAGGTGAACTTGAATCGTTCATGGTTAAAATCGCATTCAATACTAGGCATATTGTGACATACTTCCCTGCCCCCTTCGCGGTTGAAGAAAAATTAGCCACCAAAACTGAGATCATTTGAGAGAGCGCGTTACCAATTTCTCTTCGATCATTTCTCAGTAACCGTGATTCCTTCTTGAACAGGTTGGAACTATTCGACTGAAGCTTGATCGGTTTAATTACTTTTGAGAATTGGTACCAATCCTGCTTTGAGCGTTGGTTAAAGATTACGCCTTCGGAAAACGGAAGGCGCCTGCGCGTGACCGTTGGTCAAGGAGAAAATTTTCCAATGAGTGCACTTTCACTCGCTGATTATTTTCCAAGATAAGCTTCCAAGACTTCCGAGTTACCCTGAATTTCTTCCGGTGTGCCGTGAGCTAAGTTGGTTCCTTCTGCCAAAACCCAAATTTCCTGGCAAAGAGACATAATAACATCCATATTGTGTTCAATAATGAGAAAAGTAATCCCCTCTTCATTCCACTGTAAAACATGGTCACTGATTTGATTAATCAGTATGGGATTGACCCCAGCTGCCGGTTCATCGAGCAGGATCAGTTTGGGGTGAGTCATCATTGCTCGAGCTAGTTCAAGCAGTTTTCGTTGTCCTCCGGAAAGTGCCCCAGCGTATTCGTAGGCTTTGTCAGCCAGTCCCACTGATTCTAAAAGCATGAGAGCGCGATCGCGCTGTTGTTTTTCCTCTCGCTGCACTCGTCTGGGTTGGATTAACACCTGAAACAAGTTTTCTCCGGTTTGTTTTTGTGCCCCTAACAGCATATTTTCCAACACGGACAAGCGAGAGAGAACGCGCGCCACTTGAAACGTCCGGACCAATCCCCGTTTTGCAATCCGATGCGAGCGTAATTTTTGAATGGGTTTGCCATCAAATTGAATTTCACCGCTGTCAGGAGTAATAAAGTTAGATAATAGGTTAAATAGCGTGGTTTTTCCAGCACCATTGGGGCCGATTAAGCCCGTAATACTCCCTAATTTTACTTCCAGGGAGACGTTTTGTACAGCTTGGATCCCGCCAAAACTTTTACTCAATCCTTGGGCAGAAAGGAGCGCCAAGTTTGAGGTTTCTTCGGTGACAGTTACCGGATCGGACAAGGAATGAGACTTATCGACCAAGAGTGAGTTCCTCCTTTTTCCCTAAAATACCTTGTGGACGAGACACCATTAATACCATTAAAATCAAACCAATGACGAGGATCCGAAACGCCCCGAGACGAGCATCGTCAATCCAACCCAACTCGGGTAGAACAAAGCGCGTTAGAGAATCATAAGCCCAGAAAATGACGGCACCGAGAAGAACGCCGCCATTATTACCTGCCCCTCCGAGCACCACAATGGTCCAAGCATAAAAGCTAATGATGGGCTGGAAGTTACTGGGATAGATGGTGGTTAATTGCCAAGCATAGAAAGCACCGGCAATGCCAGCGATCGCGCCCCCGAGCATGAAGGCTTGTAGTTTATACCAAAAAACATCTTTTCCCAAAGCTCTGGGCACTTGTTCATCTTCTCGAATCGCTTTCAAGACTCTTCCCCAAGGAGAGCGCACTAAACTTTCGACAATCGCGTAGAACACAGTCAGGGTGATCAAAATGAGTAACATCAGTCCCGACTTGTAATCATAGTTAATCAGAGCGACGACACTATTGACATAAATGACGCCCCCCAACAGCACAGCAAATAAGCCCCAAAACCGCAAATCGAGGGGAAATCGTTTGATGCCCCGTTGTTGTTTTCGGGTTGCAAACTCAATTTGTAAGCGACGTTTGAGTTGCCAAAGACCAAATAGCGCGATCGCAGTCAAGATGGCAATCATGGTTCCCTTACTCAGCCAATTCGGATTAAAGTTGCCCAGCGGTAAGGGAAATCCTTGGATGCCAAATGCCCCTCGCGTTAACCATTCTTCATTGAGGGCAATCAGTCGCAGTAACTCCGAAACGCCAATGGTGACAATGGCAAGATAGTCTTCTCTTAACCGTAAAGTAGAAAGTCCGACAAAAAGTCCCAGTAGCATTGCTAATAGCGCTCCCGCGATCGCAGCAACCAATAGCGGAATCCCTTGCAGACTCAATAAAATTGTTGTGTAAGCTCCCACGGTCATAAAAGCAACATGACCAAAATTAATGAGCCCGGTGTAGCCCCATTGGATATTTAAACCGAGAGCAAAAATGGCAAAAATTCCCGTGGAAATGGTCAGAAAAACTAAGTAACTTACCATGCTATTCCCTATGCTTGTGAGCTATTCTCTAGATTTTATCGGAAATTTTAAGTGATCTGCGATTGCTGGATTTAAGTTTGGAGCCCTGACCAACCCATAACAATTTGTCACTATTATCATAAGGAAGTCCTACACTTTTTTCCTTTTCAAACTTGATGAAAGGTTTGATTTTAAAGTGGTTAAGGAGCAGTAGTAGTCACTACTGCTCCTAAGAGCAAAGGTAAATTGAAAATAATTAACCAATAAAGCCGAGTAACAGTACTGCAATTCCACCGAAAACAGCAAGCAGGCTAAGCACAGCACCTGCATTCGGACTTCCTTTCCAGGAATATTTTTTATCGTCCATAGTTTGTTACAGTTCTTTACAAAACAGTTAACTCTATAATGACATTTTCTGCTTAAATTGTCACGGTGACGTTTGCGCGAAGATTAAAAACTGTGAAGCTATTTGTCTATGAGACCCCAGAGTTAACGCCAGGAGATTATCTCCCTGATTGTGCAGTGGTCATCGATGTATTGCGGGCGACAACAACAATTGCAACCGTCTTGGCTGCTGGTGCAGAAGCAGTCCAAGCGTTTAGTGATATTGACGAATTAATGAGGGTGAGTGAACAATGGCAAAGCGACCGCCGTTTGCGGGCAGGCGAGCGAGGCGGAGCGAAAGTAGAAGGTTGCGATCTCGGCAATTCTCCTTTGGAATGTACTCCAGAAAAAGTCAAAGGAAAGCGATTTTTTCTGAGCACAACCAATGGCACTCGCGCTTTACAACGAATAGAGAAAGCACCCATTGTGATTACGGCTGCATTCGTTAATGACCAGTCGGTGATTCACTATTTACAAAAAGAACAACCCGAAACCGTTTGGCTCGTTGGTTCCGGTTGGCAAGGCAGTTATTCTTTAGAAGATACGGCGTGCGCGGGTGCTATTGCCCAAGGCTTGCTTGGTCATCTTAGTTACCATCAGATCGAAACCATTGGCAATGATGAAGTCATTGGCGCGATCGCGCTTTATACGCAATGGCAAACTAACCTTTTAGAATTATTCCGTTTCTCTAGTCACGGCCAACGGCTCTTACGGTTAGCCCAAGAAGACGACTTAATTTACTGTGCCAAACGAGACTGTTTAAAAGTGATTCCAACGCAAAAAGAGCTGGGTGTTTTAATCGGGGCATAATGTTGTCTACAATGGATTGTGTCTTCCTTAGCCAGTGCAGTTGTACTTTGGTACGTTCCTAATGTTTCTGTTGAAAATTGCTCAACTGGGGAATCCTGTCATTCGCAGTGGGAGTGAACCCCTATCTCAGGAAGAATTAAAGACGCCATCTTTACAAAATCTGATTGATGCGATGATTCAGACGATGCGAGATGCCGATGGGGTTGGCATTGCGGCACCGCAAGTCCACGTTGCCAAGCAGATCATTGTGATCGAAGTTTCTCCCGATAATCCACGCTATCCTCATCGCCAAACCGTCCCCCTAACCGTGATTATTAATCCCGAGATCACCTCCCAATCAGAGGAGCAGCAAGAAGATTGGGAAGGGTGTTTGAGTGTTCCCGATTTGCGAGGGAAAGTTCCTCGTTCCTCTTCAGTGCGCGTTTCAGGACTTGACCGTTATGGCAAACCTTTAGAAATTCAGGCTGACCATTTTTTTGCTCGCGTTATCCAACACGAAGTCGACCACCTCAATGGCAAGGTGTTCTTAGACCGTTTACCCGATCTCAAAACCCTCACCTATCTCAAGGAATATCAAAAATATTGGCTGTCAGACACATTCGATTAAAACTGGCCTTGAAAATTGTCTCAATTGGAAATCCTTACCTGATCGCACAACGGAGTTTTTTTGATAAATGCTGGGATTAAGCCCAAACTTGCGACGAAAGGAGGTAACAAAGAGTCTTTCCTTATGTAAGCTCTAAACTTTCTTTTTTTAAAAGAGTAAGTTTTGGAATGGATGAGTATTTTTCCATCGGTAGGTGTTAAAGTCTCGCTGGTCAACAGAAAAAATTCTCCCATGTCCCAATTGTTCAGCTAGCATCAACTATCAGCAATCTTATCTTTCAGTAAAAATTAAGGCAACCCTTCCACAATCAAAAGCAGTAAGTAAACAGAAACCAATATGACCTATCTCGATACAACCGCACAATTTTATAAAGAAGTCGCTGAAACCCCAGAAGTGGGCTTATGTTGTGTTCAAAATGGCTCCTTTCAACTCCCCGGACTCAGTATTCCCACTACTATGCAGGAAATGAACTACGGCTGTGGCACAACCGTTCAACCCACAGAATTAGGGAATCAACCGACTGTCCTCTATGTTGGCGTTGGCGGAGGGTTAGAAGCCCTGCAATTTGCTTATTTTTCCCCTCGTCCCGAGGCTATCATCGCCGTGGAACCGGTTGCAGAAATGCGCGAGGTCGCCAAACAGAATCTTAATCAAGCTGCGAAACAAAACGAGTGGTTTGACCCCAGTTTTGTCAAAATTGTTTCTGGGGATGCCTTTAATTTACCCGTTCCTGATCAATCCGTTGATGTGGTCGCGCAAAATTGTCTGTTTAATATCTTTGAACTGCAAGACTTAAAAACCGCTTTGCAAGAAGTTTATCGCGTTCTCAAACCCGGCGGTCGTTTATTGATGAGTGACCCCATTGCCACTCAGCCGATTCCAGAAAAACTCCGTCAAGATGAACGGTTACGGGCGATGTGTCTGTCTGGGGCACTGACTTATACTGAGTATATGAATTGTTTAGTAGAAGCTGGGTTTGGTGAAATTGAAGTGCGGGCGCGTCGCCCTTATCGCCTACTCGATACCGCCACCTATGGCTTAAGCGAAGACCTACAACTCGATAGTTTAGACTCCGTTGCGTTGAAAGTTCCCACCCCCGCCGATGGTGCTTGTATTTTTACGGGCAAAACAGCGATTTATCGGGGTTCAGAAGAAACTTGGGATGACGGGAAAGGACATACTTTCCAAAAAGGCATTCCTTTAGGGGTTTGTGATAAAACCGCTCATCAACTTGCCCAACAGTTTCCAGACACCATTGTTGTTACTGCATCAACTTGGCATTATCAAGGAGATGGTTGTTGTTAAAGCGTTCTTTTAATTCTCCTTTCTCGGCTAAGTTGGATGCAAAAAAATATTAATCTCTTTATTATCAAAAACTCAGTTTCTACTTAGAAAAACGAGTGAAGATAATAATTAAGGGAAGGAAGATATAGGCAGATTCAACCCCTGAGGGATTAAGTTTTCCTTGATCCCTCTCTCTTCCCTCCCGAAAAAGCCAACAATTGCATTGGAGGGAAAGATAATGAAACGCTTTTTAACAGGTACTGTATTTACAATTTTCTTAGCAACAACTTCTACTGCTG
>JAAANX010000196.1 GCA_009909085.1 Cyanobacteria bacterium GSL.Bin1
TGGACGGTTTATGAGCAAATTCTGAGGATTCCCTATTATTTTGTCTTTAATCGCTATACGAATGAATTTCGTGCTTTTGGATTAATGATGAACCGCTATCAACCCTTATCAATAGAAGAGCAAGGAGTCTGGTTGGAAGAAGCAGAACTGGGATTAGGATTATGGGAAGGGGAATATCAGGGAATCAATCGCCTGTGGTTACGTTGGTATGACCAAAATAACCATTGGATTCCTACCCCTGCTGAACAGGAAGCTCAACGGGCTCAACAGGAGTCTCAACGCGCTGAACAAGCAACTCAACGGGCTGAACAAGCAACTCAACAAGCTCAACAGCAAGCTCAACGGGCTGAACAAGCAACTCAACAAGCTCAACAGCAAGCTCAACGGGCTGAACGTTTAGCGGAACAATTGAGAGCTTTGGGTATTGATCCCGAAGCCTAAGGGCAATATTTTCAGGCGCAGCGATCGCGCTTCTAGTTCTAGAATTCAGGAAAAAGGAAACGGTTTAACATGAGTGTTTCAACGAGCCAAAAAATTATTTACCCTGACAGTGATGGTCAGCCTATGGCAGATAATACTAAGCAGTTTCGGTGGATTGTCTTAATTAAGGAAAATTTGGAACTGCTATTTGCCAATGATCCAGATGTGTTTGTCGCTGGGGATTTATTGTGGTATCCCGTAGAAGGTCACCCGGAAATTCGAGTTGCCCCTGATGCAATGGTGGTATTGGGGCGACCAAAAGGCGATCGCGGTTCTTATCGTCAGTGGGAAGAAGACAACATTACCCCACAAGTAGTATTTGAAATTCTCTCCCCAGGAAATCGGGTTAAAGAGATGACACGGAAATTACAGTTTTATGAACGTTATGGCGTTGAGGAATACTACATTTACGATCCAGATGATAATGAATTAGAAGGACTGCAAAGAAGAGAAGGTAATTTGCAGTTAGTGGAAGAGATCAATGGTTGGGTGAGTCCCAAATTAGGAATTAAATTTGTTTTGACCTCGGAAACTCTTGAAATTTATCGTCCTGACGGCAGGAAATTTCTATCTTCTCTAGAATTGGAACAACGCGCTGAACAAGCAACTCAACGGGCTGAACGTCTCGCTGAACAATTGAGAGCGTTGGGCATTGATCCCGAAGCCTAAGGGCAAGAATTTTTAGGTGCAGCGATCGCTGCTGAAGGTAAGGGTAACCTCAGGTCAATTGCGCTTTTGGATTTTGCTACGGTTGCTGATTGGGAAAGTTGGTTGCAGGAAGAGAAGGCATCGCAATTAATCCAGTGATTGTTCTGATCGCGGTGAGATGAAGTTTGGGTACGCTTGAGGCAATGTTAATCCTTTTCCAGAACTAAAGTTGAACCAGCGATGACGAGAGTATTACCAAAAGAAGAAGCACCTCCTCAAGGAAAAGATAATGGGGTGCTTTTGGTGCAAGGGGGATCCCATAGGTTTTGACAGTTAGTTGCCATACAAAATCTTAAAGAAATATAGCCAGAATCTAAGTGACCAATTGCAATGAATCACCCTGAATCACCCAAATTAGTTATAGAAGCAGGACAAATAGAAAAGCAATATTGGAAAGATTTATGGCGCTATCGGGAGCTATTTTACTTTTTAGCGTGGCGTGATGTTGTAGTACGCTACAAGCAAACTGCGATCGGGGTAGCTTGGGCGTTAATTCGTCCGTTTTTGACGATGGTGGTTTTTAGTATTGTCTTTGGCGGGATTGCTAAGTTACCTTCTGACGGCGTGCCATATCCCATTATGGTTTTTTCAGGGATGCTCCCTTGGCAGTTTTTCGCCAGCGCCTTAACTGAGTGTAGCAACAGCTTGATTACCAACTCCAATTTAATTGCAAAGGTTTATTTTCCGCGTCTAGTGATTCCGACGAGTGCTGTAATTGTTAGTTTTGTAGATTTTCTGATTTCGGGGATGATTTTGCTGGGTTTAATGGCATGGTACGATTTTGTGCCTAGTATTCGCATTTTGACGCTGCCGTTTTTTATTCTGATTGCGTTTATTTCGGCAATGGGAGGAGGGCTGTGGCTGGCTTCTCTCAATGTTCAGTATCGAGATTTTCGTTATATTGTGCCGTTTATTGTCCAGTTTGGATTATATATTTCTCCAGTGGGGTTTAGTAGCAGTGTTGTGCCAGAAAAGTGGCGTTTGCTTTATGCCCTAAATCCGATGGTAGGCGTAATTGATGGATTTCGTTGGGCAATTTTGGGGAAAGAATCACAGCTTCACTTAGGAGGTTTTTTCTTATCTTTAACCTTGGTTGGCGTTTTGTTTGCCAGTGGGGTTTGGTATTTTCGCAAAATGGAGCGTAGCTTTGCCGATGTGATTTAAAAAAATCAGTCTGATGATCTTCACTATCTTGATCACCGACTAGAGAGAAGTGGGAATGCTGGGTGAAGAGTTCCGAGTGAGCTAACTGATGTCAGACACGATGATTCGGGTTGAAAATTTAGGGAAGAAATATGTTATCGGGCATAAGCCAGAGGGTTGGTCGCGCTATGTTGCCCTGCGGGATGTCATGGCAAATGCGGGAAAGTCTCTGCTGAAGAAAATTCGTCATCCGCAGTCGTTTCAGCAACGGAATCAGGAAGAGTTTTGGGCGTTGCAGGATGTTTCTTTTGAAGTGAAACGGGGCGATCGCGTTGGGATTATTGGGCGCAATGGGGCGGGAAAATCGACACTGCTAAAGATTCTCAGCCGAATTACAGAACCAACCACAGGAAGAATTGAATTAAACGGGCGAGTGGCAAGTCTTTTAGAGGTGGGAACTGGGTTTCATCCAGAGTTGACGGGGCGAGAGAATATCTATCTCAATGGGGCAATTCTGGGAATGGGGAAGGCGGAGATTAAGAAGAAGTTTGATGAAATCGTGGCGTTTGCAGAGGTGGAGAAGTTTCTAGATACGCCTGTGAAGCGCTATTCTAGCGGGATGTATGTGCGGTTGGCGTTTGCGGTAGCAGCGCATCTTGAACCAGAGATTTTGGTGGTGGATGAGGTGTTGGCGGTGGGGGATGCTGCGTTTCAGAAGAAGTGTTTGGGGAAGATGGAGGATGTGGCAACGAATGAGGGGAGAACGGTTTTATTTGTTAGTCATAACATGGCTGCGGTTGAAAATTTATGCCAAAAAGGAATTTTACTCAATTCTGGACAAATTATAACTAAAGGTAATTCACAAGATGTAATCAATTATTATTTACAATCTATTTTACCAACTCTCATTGCTAATAATAATTTAAAGGTTCAAAAAAACCGCAGAGGTAATGGAAAAGTTAAGTTCACCCAGTTCTATGTTGAAGATACCTATGGAAATACGGTTTCAAGCGTTAAAAGTGGTATGGATATTATTTTAGTTTTCGGTTTTGAATGTTCTAATAATGAATCTCCAAAAAATATAGATATTGGATTTTCTCTTCATAATAAAAATGACATTACTTTATTTGTATTGTATAGTTCTTATGTTGGACAAATATTCAAAACTATTCCACCAGAAGGTGAATTTCGCTGTTTTGTTCCTAGACTTCCATTATCAGCAGGAAGTTATCGAATAGGGGGAAGAATTATTAGTAACTACGAAGAATCAGATTGGCCAAAAGATGGCTTAGGATATCTTAATGTAGAGGTAGGGGATTTTTATGGAACAGGAAGTCAAGGGTTTTCAGGAAATACAGATTTTTTAATAGATGGGCAATGGAAAGTTATGACATCAAGCTCAATGATTAATGCAGAAAAGTGAATTCAATGATTTTTATTAATTTGTTGAAACGTAGATTTAAATATCATGTTAATAAATATTATCCGATTTTTTATTATAAAAAATCGTATTCTCAAGAAGGAGAAGATATCTTGTTAGCGCGTCTCTTTGAAAAACAAGAAACGGGTTTTTATGTAGATATAGGCGCACATCATCCGACTCGATTTTCTAATACTTATTATTTTTATAAACTAGGGTGGCGTGGTATTAATATTGATGCAATGCCAGGAAGTATGAAGTTTTTCAAGAAAATTAGACCTAATGATATTAATCTTGAAATTCCTATTTATAGTCAACCTACTGACTTAACGTTTTATATGCTCGATGAGCCTGCATTGAATACATTTGATTATAATAAAGCTGTTGATCATGAAGTTAAAAATGGTAGAGTTATAGTAGAAAAAAAAACACTAAAAACAAAAAAGCTATCAGAAATTTTAGATATATATTTACCTAAAAATCAAACGATTAATTTTATGAGCATTGATGTAGAAGGCTTAGATTATGCTGTTTTGAAATCAAACAATTGGGAAAGATATAGACCTAATATCATTTTGATTGAAGCCTTGGGAATGGTCTCTCTAGAAGAAGCAATGAATAGTGAGGTTTCTATATTTTTGCAGCAACAAGGATATCGATTGATTGCAAAAGCTAAAAATACCCTCTTTTTTCAAGAATTATAGAAAGTTGTAGAACATATCGCAATCTACAATGATTAGAAAGTCTCGTTCTACCCCTAGTTTAATTAATGCCATGTTAATAAATGATTGAAAAGTTTCTATATGAGAAAACAGCGATCGCTGCATCTGTAAAGTTCTGAATCAAAATGAAGCGCGATCGCGTATGACAAACAAAAAATTACACGAAGTTAATTTATAGCGGAATCGTTGGTAACCAGTACAAGAAGACATTTGGAGGAAAAGCTAGCTCCAGAATTTCAGCTTTATAATAAACTAAAAAAATATAAAAAAGCCCAATAAAATTTATGCGCTTAATTCGCATCTGTACTAACTATCCTGCCTATATCAAAGACTTTTATAAGCAACGACCCAACCTAGACAAAGAACCCTATTCTATCCAGTATCAAACCTTGATGGATGACTGTTTTGGATGGGCGGACTTTTGGACACACGCTTTTGGAAAACTGGGCTATGAAGTTTGGGAACCTGTAGGAAATGCTGAACCGATGCAAAAAAAATGGGCGGAAGAACAGGGCGTTCACTATGACGAAAAAACATGGTTAACGGAGATTGTTGCTGCTCAAGTGAAACACTTTCAGTCTAATATCCTGTTAGTTAATGATTACAGCACTTATACCGTTCCTTTCTTTAAATCTCTCCGTCAAGAATGTCCATCATTGCGTTGCGTTATTGGCTGGTGTGGCGCTCCCTATCAGGATGAAACTATCTTTAATTCCTATGATTTAATCTTATCCAATATCCCTAGTTTAGTGGAAGAATTCCGCAGTTTGGGTCATCATAGCGAGTATATGTGTCATGCGTTTGAACCAAGGATTTTGGAGAAAATCGATCGCGCTCAACAACCCACCATTCCTTTTTCCTTTGTCGGTTCAATCGTTAAAGGACAGGGATTCCATAATCAACGAGAAATTCTCCTGAAAACCTTGCTGGAAAAAACCGATTTACAAATCTGGTCAAGCGTGAGTCAACCTTCCCAATTGGAACAGCAACTCCTCCCCCTGAAATGTACCCTTTACCATACCATACAAGGCACTCAGAAAATTGTTCCTGCAACCGAGTCAGTGCTGAAAAAAATTCCTAAACTAAAAACTTATGCAGCCCTAGCTAGTCCTCCTAGTTTATCCCATTACGTTGATAGCGCGATCGCGTCTTGTGCAAATCCCCCCGTATTTGGTCTCTCTATGTACCAGACTTTGTATAATTCACAAGTCACTCTTAACAATCACATTGATCTGGCTTCCCAATATGCCTCTAATATGCGACTCTACGAAGCAACAGGCGTAGGAACTTGTTTATTAACTGACGCGCAACCAAACCTGAAAGAAGTATTTGAACCCGATCAAGAAGTCATTACCTATAGCTGCCCAGAAGAAGCGATCGAAAAAGTTAACTATCTTTTAAAAAATCCAGAGGAACGCCACAAAATTGCGAAAGCAGGACAAGCTAGAACATTGCGCGATCATACTTTTGTTCATCGTGCTGAATATATCGATCAATTAATTCTTCAAAAATTAAAATGACCATAGATATAGATAAATTTTCCCTTAAACATTGGGCAAAACTTATTTTACGCTCTAAATATCGGGACTATTGTCAAATAGAAGCAGCGTTAAAAAAGTTACACAATTCGCCTCGCTACACTCCTTTAGTTACTTCTGTTTTAGGAAAGCCAGTTAAGTTAATCGATGGTCGATCATTTTATTACAGTTATAAAGAAATATATGAAGAAGAAATTTATAAGTTCTTGACTGACAATAAAAAACCAGTCATCATCGATTGTGGCTCTAATATTGGGTTAAGCATCTTATACTTTAAATCGATCTATCCTGATAGTGATATCATAGCTTTTGAACCTGATCCAATTGCTTATAAAACGTTAGAAGCAAACTTAAAGAGCTTTGGTTATGAAGATGTGGAAATTTATAATAAAGCTCTATGGAAAGAAGAAACAACTTTAGAATTTGGAGTAGAAGGTGCAGATGGCGGTAGAATAATGCAAAATAAACAGGAAAGTTTCAAAGGTCAGGTTAAAGTTCCAGCTGTCTGTTTATCAAATTATTTATCCCAACCTGTAGATTTTCTGAAGTTAGATATAGAAGGTGCAGAAACAGCAGTCCTCAAAGAATGTTCAGATTATTTGCATCAAGTGAAAAATCTGTTTGTTGAATATCATTCTTTTTGGGGACAGTCTCAAACCATAAATGAAATCCTATCAATTTTAAAGGATGCGAATTTTAGGGTAAGTATTCATAGTCAATTTGCTTCTGGACAACCCTTTGTCAAACAACCTCTCCAATTGGGTATGGATTTACAACTCAATATATTTGCTTACCGCATTCTTGAAAGTGATGAAAGTTCTACAAATTAATCAGTCTGATATAGCAGGAGGCGCAGCGATCGCGGGATATCGCCTGCATCAAGGCTTACTCTCGCAAAAAGTTGACTCAAGGTTACTGGTAGATAAAGTCAGCACCAACAGCGATCGCGCTACCCAAATCAATCGCAAACGTACTGTAGAACATCTCCTTTGTCGTCTTTCCTCACGCTTAGGTCTTAACTATACATTAATTCCCAGTACCTTTAATCTCCAGAAACATCCTTTGATCCAAGAAGCGGATATCCTTAACTTTCATAACCTACATGGAGAATACTTTAATTATTTAGCAATTCCTTCTTTAGCCAAACATAAGCCGATTGTTTTTACCCTCCATGATATGTGGAGTTTTACAGGACATTGCGCTTACAGTTTTGACTGCGACAAATGGAAAATCGGTTGCGGAAACTGTCCCTATCCTAAAACTTATCCTAGTATCAGCATTGATAATACTCGTTTAGAGTGGAAATTGAAACAATGGGTTTATCAGCGATCGCGCTTAACTGTTGTTACCCCTGGTTACTGGCTAGCTAATAATGCGCAAGAGAGTTTACTAAAGAATTTTTCGATTCATCAAATTCCTTATGGAATTGATACCCAAGCCTATCAACCTTTAGATCAAAATCAAAGCCGTTCCCTTCTTAATATCCCCACAGGAAAAAAAGTTCTGATTGCAGCAGCACAAAGTTTCACAGATTCCCGCAAGGGAGGCGATTTACTTTTAGAAGCCCTTGCCCTATTACCTGATTCTCTGAAAACTGAAATCGTCTTGTTAACCATTGGAACCGCAGGAGAAGCCTTTGCTGAGACTGTTGGCATTCAAACCATCAATCTTGGCTACATTGGCGGCGATCGCGTGAAAGCCATTGCTTATTCGGCTGCTGACTTATGCGTTTTTCCCACCCGCGCCGATAACCTTCCCCTCGTCTTACAAGAAAGCATGGCGTGTGGAACGCCAATGGTCTCATTTAATGTTGGCGGTGTTCCCGACTTAGTGCGCCCCAATGTCACTGGATACCTCGCCAAGCCTGAAGATGCAAAAGATTTTTCTCAGGGCATTGTGCAGTTACTTGAAGATGATACCTTACGAGAGAAAATGAACGCAAACTGTCGCGCGATCGCGCTTCAAGAATACCCGATCGAGTTGCAAGCTAAACGGTATATTGAGCTTTATCAACAAGTTTTAGATAAGAAATAGAAAAGAGGGGCGCGATCGCGCTTT
>JAAANX010000197.1 GCA_009909085.1 Cyanobacteria bacterium GSL.Bin1
CCACTCCCGAAGCCGAGAACGAAATTCAAGAGTTAACACGAGTTCTCGAATTCTCATATTTGCCGTTTCTTTTTCATCTAAGCAAAAGGCACGCAAGCGATGTAAGGTATTGCGAAGTCCAAACAAATTGGCAACGACCCAATACGTCCCACTGGATTTTTCCCGAAAGGTTTCATCAATGACTTGGATATTGCGATCCGTGAGCAGATCAATAATAATTTGTCGGAGGCGATTGGGAGGAAGAACCACATCGATCAACCAATCCGAGAGCTGTTTGGCTTGGGTATCGGTAAAGCGAAAATCAATGAGAACCTGATCAAAAATTTGGTTAATTTGTGCTTCTAAAAAATCTTCTCGTCGCGCTAAAACTTTGACAAGACGCGGTAAAGATTCGCTAAATAAATCGCGTAGAACTTTCCCTAAAACTTGAGCACTTTTTTCCTGTTTATCTTGTCCAACTTGTTGTAAAGAAGATCTTAAAAGCCAGGAAATTGCTTCTTTTACCCGTTCTGGATGCAACAGACGACGCGCAATTTTTTGTAATTCATCAGGGGTTAAAAGAGACCCCATGATTGTATTCGCAACCCGTTTAGCGAGATTCGCTTGGTTACGGGGAATTAAACCGGGAGTGAAGGGAAGACGCCGGTTTCCAATATAAATGGGTTGGTAAGGGCGAAACAGCATTTTGATGGCGATGTCATTGGTAAAATACCCAATCACTGCACCCGCCACCGGTGGAACAACAAGTAACCCAAGTTCAGAAAAATTCAAAGTTAAGACGCGTTAATTAGCAGTACACTCTTTCCATTTTAAGCAGGCTTAGTGATCACTAAAACCCCCATAAGTGGCAGCGAACTAAGCTCGATTAACCGCGGCTGACCCCAAGTGTCATTGAATTGAAGATGAGATCGTGCTATCAACTAATTTTCCCAAACGTTTACTTTTTTTAAGGTATTGCTCTTTCTCTTTTCATAGAGAGTTAGAAGCGTGATGCTGTGAGAACAATATCAGCATACTGCCATGCTTCGCGAAAACGACGCTGTATCTCATTGGCTTCTTCAGTCTTACCCTGGCGCTGGAACACTGCTAAAAGACCAAATAGCGACCATCCGTTGTTTGGAAAGTTGACCAAATCCTCTTGATAGATCGTTTCTGCACGCTGTAATTCTCCTGCTTCTAAAAGCACTGCCCCTAAAGCCTGACGGGTTGGGAAGTGCCAAGTCGGTGGTTCGTCGTATTTCAGGGCATCTTCCTGTTTCACTGCTTGTTCAAGTGATTGGATAGCACTGGGAAAGTCGCGGGCAGCAGCAGCAATTTCGCCAGCCAGGGAATGGGAGGCAATCTCAAGAATATGCTGACTTTTGTTAATGTCCCAGACCGTTACCCACTTCAAACTCGGATCCTCTCTCAGATAATCTAATTGGTTGCGCTCTTTGTGAGCAGCATCCAGGTTACCCTTACGAGTATGGGCGATTCCTCTGGCATAGTGCCACACAGATCGAGGGTAAATTAAATCCTCTGCTGGCTCTTCCCAACTGAGAATCTCATTCCAGTGGCCAAACCGTACTAGGGTATAGAGAGGTGTAATCCAGTAGTGTTGTAGAGTCGTTAAGGAAAGCTTGCGCATTTCATCTCTATCAACCATTGCTGCCATTTCTTGAGCCAATTGCATAGCCAACTGACTACGCCCTTCCAAAGTGGCTGTAAACCAGCCAAAATGATAATTGTGGGGCCTATAAGCTAAGCGGTATACACCTTGGACATCTACCTGCTGGAGATAATTTTGATCGGCTGCGATCGCGCGCTGATTAGCTAAGGTTGCTTCATGGTAAAGACCCAACCGAATATAAATATGGGAGGGCATATGAACTAGATGACCTGCTCCTGGCACCAAATTTTCGAGGCGCTTGGCTTCTTCTAGCCCCTGTAAGGGATGGGCAGCTTCTACGGCATGAATCAGCAGATGATTGGCCATGGGATGGTTGGGGGCGCGTTGCAAGATCCCCTGCAGTAAATTGAGGATAGTTTGGGTTACTGCTTTCGGTTTGCCTCCGGCGAGCCAGTAATCCCACGGGGTTGTATCCATTAAAGCTTCCGCATACAGGACTTGTGCATCGAGGTCATTGGGATAGCGGGTAGCAACGTCTTTCATTGCCTCAGCAAAAGCGCGATCCAGTGATGAACGATCCACCACTGCTTCTGGACGATAACGGGCAGCTAGCGCATTAATATAAGCTTTTTCTCGGTCGCTTACTCCCTCTACTTTTGCCTTTGCCTTTTGCAGTAATTCCCAAGCCTCAGGAATATTTTCCGGATCCATCGCTCCATTAATGTTAGGACCGAGTACCCAAGCAGCTCCCCACCAAGCCATTGCGCAGTTGGGATCAAGCTGGGCAGCTTGTAAAAACGAGCGGTGCGCTTCGGCATGATTAAATGCAAACGCCCAGATCAACCCCTGATCAAAATAGCGTTGCGCCAACTCCGAATTCGTCGTAACACCATGGTGATGATTGCCTAAGCCTTTAAATAGAGGGGCTTGTTTCGTGTTTTTTTGAGCACGAGCGCTAAGAGTCGATACTTGTGTCAGCATTAATGTCGCGAATAAGGTTTTGATTGCGGTTCGCCGTTTCATGGGAATTTGCTTCCTGTGGTTGAAACAGTTTACACTTCTTGCTGAGGAAAACAATGGCTCCATTTTAAGCAGTATTTGCAATCGCTAAAACCTTTATTTAGATTTTCTAAGCACTAAAACCCCCATAAGTTCCAGCGCGATCGCGTAATGTTTAACTTTTGTAAAGCCGATCGCTCGTGCTAGACTTTCTTGTTCTTTCCCTTGTGGAAACCGATCTAAACTGGGACTAATATAAGCATAATCGTCTTTCAGTCCTAATCGTTCTGCTGTCGGAACCACCCACGTTTGCAAATACCACTCCTGAAACTGCCATAGGAGGGCATTATAGGGACGATGAAAGTCTAAAATAGCAGCAGTGGCACCCGGTTTTAAGACGCGATATAACTCTTCTAGACAACGGGAAATATTCGTTACATTTCGTAAGCCGTAACCGATGGTGGCACAATCAAAGTAATGATCGGAGAAGGGAAGATTCAGTGCATCTGCTTCCATCCACTGCATGGGAACGGATATGCCTTGTTGACGTTGACGAGCGATTCCCAATTGTTCCGAGGAAAAATCAGCCCCAATTACTGTACCGGTTTTACCGACATATTTAGCCAGCAAGAACGCTAAATCGCCACTGCCACAACACAAGTCGAGTGCTGTGTCTCCCGCTTGCGGATTTGCCCATTTTACTGCCATCCGCTTCCAAATCCGATGTTGCCCGAAGCTCAAGTTGTCGTTGAGTTGGTCATAAACCGGGGCAATGCGATCAAAAATACCTTGAATATCAGCAGAAGTTGGAGAGTTGGTCATTGGTCATTGGTCATTTGTCATTAGTTTGTTATCACTCCTTTTCGATTTCTGTTTGTCTTCCCCTTCTTCGCAACTGATTACTGCCGACAGAATAAATTCTATTCCAGGGGTGATGATCACTTCAAACAACTATGGTTAGTTAGAAAATAAGAAGTAACAAAAATTAAAAATTATTTGACAACTATGCAATTAACTTATCTCGGTTCCAACAGTTGGCTTTGGCAATGGGAAAACCTTAATATTTTAGTCGATCCCTGGCTAGTTGACGATCTCGTTTTTGCCAACTTAACTTGGCTCTTTCGCGGGATTCGTCAGGAAAAGCCGCCTCAATTGCCTGAACGCATTGATCTCATCTTACTCTCCCAAGGTTTAGAAGATCATGCCCACAAACCGACGCTAAAAATGTTGGATAAAACAATTCCCGTTGTCGGTTCTCCCAATGCAGCAGAAGTAGCGGAGGATTTGGAATTTGAAACTGTCACCGCTTTGCCTCATGGTGAAACTTACACGTTACAGGAGAAAATTGAAATTCGCGCCCTTCCCGGTGCGCCCATTGGGTTAGATCAAGAAAATGCTTATCTGCTGACGGCATTAACCCCACAGCAGCGACTCTACTACGAACCGCACGGTTTCCCCCCAGAAGAGCTGAAGGAATATTCTCCGGTGGATGTTGTGATTAATCCGATTGTGAATTTAGAACTTCCCCTCGCCGGTGCCATTATCAACGGAAAAGAAAGTGCGGTCCAACTGGCGCAATGGTTAAAACCGCAAGCGATTATTGGCACGGCTGCTGGTGGAAAAATTGACTTTGAAGGAGTCTTACTTTCGTTACTGAAAGCAAATGGAAGCGCCGAAGAAGTCCGTTCTCACCTCCAACAAAACGATCTCAACACCGAAATCATTGAACCCCAGCAAGGAGAACCGATTACCCTCTTAGAGCAAGAAACAGAAGTACACCATTGACCTCCTCCCCCGTTAAACGCTTCGCGCTATAATGGGGGGTTCGGGAGAACCAGTTACCTGTTCCTCCATCCACTCAAACAACGAAAGTTGTCGGGGGTCTTCTCGCCGCATTAAGATAATTTGGAAGCATTTGCCGTTGGGAGATAAACTAAGTTGTGCAAGATGATTAAAAAAGGGTAAAGACATTGCGAAGAATTGTTATTGCTGGCAACTGGAAAATGCACAAAACCCAAGCAGAATCCTTAGAGTTTCTGCAAAGTTTTCTCCCGCAACTGGAGAATACCGCCGAAGATAGAGAAGTGATTTTATGTGCCCCTTATACCGCTTTAGGGGTAATGTCGAAAAATTTACATGGCACTCGCGTTCGGATTGGGTCGCAAAATGTTCACTGGGAAGAATCAGGGGCATTCACCGGAGAAATTGCACCGAGTATGTTAACCGAAGTGGGCGTTACCTATGCTGTAGTGGGACATAGCGAACGGCGTCAATATTTTGGCGAAACGGATGAGACGGTTAATTTCCGCGCCCGTGCTGCGCAACAAGCAGGGTTAACGCCTATTTTATGTGTTGGTGAAAGTAAAGAACAACGGGATGCTGGTCAAACAGAAACAGTCATTAAAGAACAACTGAAAGCGGATTTAGTCGGGGTTGATCTCTCGAAACTCGTCATTGCTTACGAACCGATTTGGGCAATTGGAACCGGAGATACCTGTGAAGCAGAAGAGGCAAATCGAGTGATTGGCATGATTCGTTCCGAGTTAAGTAGTGGGGATGTTCCCATTCAATATGGCGGTTCGGTCAAACCGGCGAATATTGATGAAATTATGGCACAGCCAGAAATTGATGGCGCTTTAGTCGGTGGCGCAAGTTTAGATCCGGTGGGATTTGCTCGTATTATTAATTATCAATGATTTAACCCCAACGAAACAAATCCGTGAAGAATTAGAAGGGTAGGGGTGAACAGGGGTTCGCCTCTACGATACCCAAGATCGAGCTAAGGTTAAGGCTTCGTCTTTCGTTCTGATTCTCCCTTCAATGGCAGCAATTTGGAGTTCCGTGAGGAGTTCACCAATTTTTGGTGAAGGAGAGAGAGGCAGCGATCGCAGCAAGTCTTGTCCACTCACTAATGGTTGAGGATACGCAACTGGATCATTTGGGTTCAAATAACGCTCAATTAGGGGATCAACGGATTCAAGGCTTAATCCCTTGGCAACCGCTACTAACAAAATGACTGGAAATACTTTCCCTGCATCTCGGAAGAAAAAGTATTGATCGCGCACAGTCATCTCTGCAATCTTATTTCCTAATAAACGAGGCAGAAGGTTTAAAGCCGTTGTAACTGTGCGAATTTCGGCCCGAGAGTACTTTAACTCGGTGAGTTGACGTTCTGCCACTTCTGGAGATGAAGATACTAAACAGGCTAATTTGGCAAGGGCTTGTAAGGAATCGGATTCTCCACCGACATTGTTTTCCCAAATGGAAGGCAAAGTGGGATAGTGTTGACTTAAGTCTTCCTTCGCAATATCTATCTTTTGTACTTGTTCTACTTCTTTTTGGGTGAGACTGGGAAACCAAGTCGAAAGCAGACCATCTTCCCAAGCTTGCTGTAAATAGAAACTGCCATGGGATGCAGCGAGGAGATAAGAGAGTTCCGTTTGAATGCGTTCGGCTGCCACCTCCTGCAAACAAGGTGCAATCTCGCGGATGGTTTCACGGGTGGTTTCGTCAATGGTAAAGTTCAGTTGAGCCGCTTGTCGATAAGCACGCAGTAAGCGTAAAGGATCGTCTCGCAAGTTGGCCGCAGAGACCATTTTGATCACCCCTGCCTCTAAATCCTCTTTCCCATTAAGGGGATCGATAAGCTGTTCAGTCTGGAGATGATGCGCGATCGCGTTGATGGTAAAGTCTCGACGCCGTAAGT
>JAAANX010000198.1 GCA_009909085.1 Cyanobacteria bacterium GSL.Bin1
CCGAACTTACCGCCAACGGGGAGAACAATTTAGATTTGCTTTCCTTCGCTGTTAACAAGTTCTGAAAAAAACTGAAGATTATTTAACAAAGTGTAACTTTTGTTAGAGGAGGATGGCAATTCCCCGTTAACAGCTTACCTCGAAATTTTACCCCCACCCCTGCACACCAATCGCCCTCGGGTAAAGAAGATGACAACTTCCTGACCAATTAACCTAGTACTCTGTCAACTTTAAAATGATGGATTGAGGTGGGACAGGGGAGACAAGGGGGACAAGGAGACAAGATCAGCACACTCATCCCTCAAGACAAAATTAGATCGCCCACTAGAGCGATCGCGCTACGCGAAGGGGGAATGGTTATTGGTTTTCCTTGTCGCCCCGTCTCTCCCCGTCTCCTTGTCTCCGTTCTGCTGTCTGCCATTTGCCTTCAAATGAAGCCAATAACTTTGATTAAGCCATGTCAATCGGATTCTTACTGGTTCGGATCATTAGAGATAATGTAAAAAAATAGAAATCTCTCAAAAAATCCCAAATGAAGCGACGAGGCATGAGGGGATGGCGAACCCAAGGCATCTGAGAAGACTGAGACAGGGAGTTGAGGAATGGAACCGTTGGAGAAAAGAGGAACGTAATGTTAGACCGAACCTAAGAGGAGCAAATTTCAAGGGAAAGAATCTTTCGGGAACCGATTTCAGCAACTGCGATATTCGCGGGGCGAACTTTGCGAAGGCAAATCTAGAAGGGGCAAACTTCTGTGGTGCGAAAGCGGGATTGCAGAGAAGGTGGGCAATCTTCTGGCTGCTAGCTTCTTGGGTACTGTCTGCAATCTTGGGATTTTTCTCCGCTTTTTTGGCTGTTGTGATTGGTTATATTTATACCCCAGAGGCTGAACTCACCCCCCTTGAACAAGCAATCGCTACAGTGATTCTTATCCTGATTTTGGCAACATTTATCCTGATCACACTTCGCCAAGGTTTAACTGCGGGGTTAGGCACTATCACTGTCGCTGCTGCTGGAGCTGTAGTTTTCGCTGTGGCTGTCTCTGTGGCTGGAGCTGGAGGGGGAACTGGAGCTGTCTCTGTGTCTTTCGCTGGAGCTGGAGCTTTAGCCGTAGCTGGAGCTGTCTCTGTGTCTTTTGCTGTGGCTAGAGCTGTGGCTTCCACTGTTGCTGTAGCTTTCGACGTCGCTGTGGCCTTGGCTGGAGCTGGATTTGTGGCCTTGGCTGGGGCTAGAGTTGTGGCTTTCGCTGGAGCTGAAGCTGGAGTTGTGGCTTTCGCTGTCGTGCTGCTTTCGGCTTACTTTAGCTGGCGGGCGATGCGTGGCGATCCCCGAGATGCTTGGATCCAAGCATTTGCTATTGCCCTTCCTGCACTCACCGCCACTCGCTTTTACCAAGCTGATCTCACTGATGCTAACTTTACTGGTGCGACGCTCAAGCTTGCCGACTTTCGCCAAGCTAGGCTCATCCGCACCCGTTGGCATAATGCTAAAAGATTTGACCTTATTCGTCCGGGTAACTCTTATTTGCAATATCCTCAGATTCGCAAAGCTCTCTTTACTAGCAATGGAGAAGAACTTAATGGGAATCGGTTAATCCTCAGAGGGCTGAACCTCAAGGACGCTAATCTCACTAAAGCTAGCTTTATTGGAGCGGATTTGTCCGAAGCCGATCTCAGCGATGCTAATCTTTCCGGTGCTAAACTCGTCCAAACACTGCTTGCCCAAACCAACCTTAAGGGAGCAACTTTAACCGGAGCTTTTATCGAAGAATGGGGAATTAGTGCTGATACTGAACTTGATGGAATTAAATGCGATTATATCCATATGCGCTTACCGCCAAATATGCGTCCTAGCTTCCTAAAATCCCCTGTCGATGAAAGTCTTGATATGAATGCCCGCCGCAAACCGGATGATCCGAACAAAAACTTTGAGTCAGGGGAATTTTCTGCCTATATTGCTCCCTTACAGCAAACGCTTGACCTTTATCATAATCGAGTTAAAGATTCCAGAGTGATCGCGCTGGCTTTCCAAGAACTGCGAGAAAATCATCCTGAAGCGGAAATAGAAGCCATATCGGTGGAGCGACGGGGTAAAGATAAAGAAGCACTGCTGCTGAGAGTGGAAACTTCTCCCACTGCTGACACCAGTGAACTTCATCATGAATACTTCGACAACTACGATCAAATCAGTGCTTTGTCCCCGGAAGCGCTGCAAGCTAGACTAAATGAAAAAGAGCAGGAAATTCGCTGGCTGAGGTCGCAAGTTGGTGTTGCCCTGGCACGACCGATAAATATTACTCAGGAGCAAAATATGGGAAACAATCAAAGCCGCAACGTTAATATATGGGGCGGAGACGCGATTGGGATTAACCAAGGGGATCAAAGTACCCTTAGCGGTACAATCGCTAAGAGCATCAACCAACTCCCAGATTCGACAACCGAGGAACCCGGAATTAAGGAACTGTTGGTAAAATTGCAAACTGCGATTGCCAACGAACCCACTCTTAACGAAGCCGCGAAGGAGAAAGCCCTCTCGCAAGTGGACGCGATCGCGAAAGCGGCACAGAATCCAGAAGCGGAAGGAAATCAAGAGCGAGTACGAGGGGCGATTGAGATTTTGAAGACGATTGGAACCGTGCTATCGCCGGTTGCTTCCTTAGCAGCAACTTTAAAATCTGTAGTTCCCGCGATCGCTAAATTGTTTGGACTATCTTAAAGCGTTACTTTGTCTGCCCCTAGAACCTTCCCTTCACCCGATTTCTTAGCTGACTGACCTAGTTGCGTCACACAATCAGTTGCCACAACAAGACACTTAAGGTCAATATTGCTAAATGTTGGGGCAAAAGCGACCAAAAGGAACCTTTGAGGATTTTTTGCGTTAAGAGCACCGCTAATAAGCTGCCAACAAATAAAGTAGCACCTTGTAAAAAGTTAATTACAGCCGGGTGAGCGACAGCGATGGGAAAGCCTTCACCACTCAAGCCAAAAGTCGCCAGCGTTACCGGCAGTAGTTTGCCTCCTTCACCTAACCCTAAATCGAGATAATGAGCAAGATTTGCGGCTAAAACTAATGGTAGATAGCCATAAGCACTCTCTACAAAAGGCAACGGTTTAATTTGTATCCTTTTCGGATCAAGAAAGGTTTTGAGTTGATGGAAAAGTCCGATGATGACTTGCCCTAGCAGGGGAATTAAAGCCGGTAAACTCAAGAGACCAACAGAAACCGCAAAATGCACCCAAAAGTTGTCTAAATTCCAGTTCACACCCAGATGAGCTTGAATTTCGGGGAGGCGATGGAGAAACACCACATCTAAGAGAAGGAGTAATAAAGCGACTTCATAAGAACGGGGTTGGTGGGTTGTCCATAGTTCGATTCCTGGCGGACGTAAGTTTACTTCGACTGAACGGTGGGGACAAGCTTTCAAACAGGTCATGCATAAGACACAATCCCGATTATCCTCCAGTTGTGCCGGATGAGAATACAGCGGACAGCCGGTGGTTTCCTGCCCTTCTCCTTTTTCCGGACCCCCTTTATAACATTGGTAAGTGGTGCATTCTGCAGAACAAGTCCCTTGTTGCGCTCGCAGTTCAGTCATAGAGAGTTTGGCAAACATCCCATTCATTCCCCCAATCGGGCATAAATAGCGACACCAGAAGCGCCGTTCAAAGAGGAGGGAAAAGATAATTGCGCCAGCCGTGATTAGAAGTAGTAAACAAGCCGATAAATAAGCGGTATTTTGTAAATGCCAGAGTTCTTCCCACAGTAAAATCAAGGCAAATAAGCCAAATAAAAACCAGCCGCCCCAGCGTTCGGCAGACTGTCGGGGCCACCGTTTGAGTTGCCGCGGGAATAGCCAAAGCGAAATTTTCTGGGTCAGTTCCCCATAAATCATAAACGGACAAACCGCACACCAGAGTCGTCCGACAAAGGGAAAGGCAATGAGAATACCGGGCCACCACCAGGCCCAAAATAGGTTCAGGGCAAAGTTTTCGGAACGGGTTTGAGGACCGAGGAATAAAATCGCAACCACAACGGTAAATGCGGGGAGAACAAACCAATAATTCAAACGGTCTGGCCACCAAGAACTCCTCAGAAAACGGCGGAAACGAGGAAAGGTATTCAGCAGATTGAGACGCAATTGTTTTTTCTTGCTTTGGGAGGGCCAGACAATTTCTTCAGTCAGCGCTTGTCCAGTAGGAAGTTGCACGATCGCGCGTCGAATCAAATTTTCTAATTCGGTCAGATTATTGGGGAAATCATAGGCTTGTAAACGACGGATTGCTTCTGGCGTGACCTTGGGTTTCGTTAACCCTTTGCCGCGACAAACTAAACTGATGTAGTAGTTCACTTGGTCGCCAAGATCGCTTTTTCGCACCCGTAAGGGGGGAACTTTGATGCGGTGTTGGACCAGGGAATCTAATTCAGGAATTGTTTTCTCAGAAATCAGAATCAGTCTTGCTTGGGCAGTTTTGGGCGGTGGGGGCGGTTCATTACTTCGAGGGACAGGGGTATAGGTGTTATCTTTGAGGAGTTGCGCGATCGCGGGCAGGAGTTCGGGATCCAGTTCTTGGACATTATTCAGCACTAACGTTCCCCGACCCAAGGCCTCTAGTAAGCCAAATTTACCATTAGCGCGTCCGAATAATTCTGCCCCACTGGCTTGCAAAGTACTACAATCGACTTTAATAATCGGTTCTCGCCGGTCAGAGGAACCAAAATGAATCAACGCCGCGGCATTATCTTTCCCCAAACCGGGTTCACCAAAAATAACAACTGATTCCCGATTGTCTGAGGCTTGTTTGATTTGTTGACGTAAGCGAACCGCATAGCGACTTCTCCCCACGATTCCCCGTCGCGCTTTCGTGACCAGATAGGGACGTAAAATATAAGCCCGTTCTTGTTCAAAATTGAGTTGTGAAGAAACTGAAGCGAGTTCTTCGGCTAACTGTTGGGAAAACACTTGGGTAATTTCTGGATATTGACCAATTAACTCCCGCATTTTCTCGCTTTTGATCAACCAAAACCGACATTCACTCTTCGTAATAATGGTTTCGCGCGTTGGCTGATCGAGAATTAAAGCTTGCAAATTAATAATGCTACCGGGCAGTAAGCTGACATCAGAAGAAAGTTTTGAAGTGTCTTGACTTTCCGCTTTTCCGGATTGGAGAATGTAGAGTCCCACGGGTTGGGTTTGGGCTTTAACCAGCGTTTGATTGGCGCCAGCAGTTCGTTCCTCTAAAAACGGCGCGATCGCGCTCAGTACCTTTTCCGGTAACACCGTCAATGCTGTGCGTTCTTGCAACCAAGTGACTAATTTGGGAACACTCATCCGATTCCCTCCCTTGTTTTGTTTAACTCACATTTTATGATGCTGATTTCAAACTGGGGATTAAGTTTTATAATTGCATTAATGATTCATGTTTTTTCTTTTGACCGGATTGAGTTTATTGACCAAAAGCTTATTCAAAAACCATTTCTTTTAAAAATTAAATAATTATTTTTTATTAATTAAAGTGAGCGAACCAGAAAAAATTAATCTCATTCAACAAAGTAAAAAAACGACAACCGAAGAAGCTTTAAATATTTTCGATCAGTTAGAGGAAACAAACTTAGAATTCATGATTGGGCAATGGAAAGGATATGGTATCCAGACCAATCATCCAATGGATGGTTTATTAGAATTTTTTGATTGGTATGGCAAAGAATTTGTTAGTCCTGAGCAAGTGCATCCTTTATTATTTATAGATAATGATCATCAAGTCACTGCAATTACTCCCAATCCCACCTTCATTCAATTAGTAGCACATTGGGAGCGACTACCCAAAGCAAAAATCTTTAAATGGCTCTTTCGTCTAGTTTTACCTCTATTTAAAACCCAAAACTTTAAAGCCCGATTACGAATGATGGAGTATCGCCAACAAGTGAGTGCAACAATGATTTATGATGATTTACCGATTCAGGATACGTTTCGGAAAGTTGATCAAAATACAGTTTTAGGCGTAATGGACTTTAAAGCAGTGCCACAACCCTTCTTTTTTTTGTTGAAAAGAGTTAAATAATTGTGATAAATCATCGTTGGCTATTTTTTCTGGGCGAGAGTGTGGGCGACTGCAATAGGAAACAATATGGAAAAAACTGAGTGAAATAGGTTACCGTAAAGCGTCCTCTTAGAAACATAATTGAGTAAAGATAAAATGTACCCTATTGTATTGTGATGTTGAGATCTTTGTGATTCTATCGGCTTTAGCTTCAGTTCCCATAGGTATTTTGCCAATTGTATAACTAACCAAGCAATTTATGTTTTCCCTCCTCGGGCTTTCGATATCCCCGAAGTCCTAATGATTAGTTAATTCCAAGTGACCACTGAAGAAAAAACAATCTACAAAAACGCGGAGAAGGTTGCTTATGATAAACCACAACTCCCTCCCCTTAAAAATGCAGACTGTTCAGGTCGCGACAATTACCTTTGAAGAAGTTGCCCCTGCCGCGCAAAGTCCACAGACTTATGTTGAACAACTACCAGCAAAAAGAAGAAAAATCTTTTTTGGTAATAGAGAGGAGATTGAGCTAGAAATGATTTTAATCCCGACCGGAAAATTTTTAATGGGATCCCCGGAGGCGAATCAGCAAGCTAGACCCAATGAAAAACCCCAACATCTGGTTAATGTTCCTGCGTTTTATATGGCAAAATATCCCATTACCCAAGCGCAATGGAAAGCGGTTGCGAATCTGAGGAGTATAGAAGAGTCACTCAATGAGTCTCCTTCAAGCTATCAAGGCGATGACTATCCGGTCGAACAAGTTTCTTGGTACGACGCGATCGAGTTTTGTGCCCGTCTAAGTTACTATACGAAGCAAGACTATCGCTTGCCAAGTGAGGCAGAGTGGGAATATGCTTGTCGGGCTGTAACAAGTGAACCGTTGTTTGTGACAGATTATCACTTCGGAAGTGATGAAAGTCAATTAGAGAATTATGCTTGGTATAGTCAGAACTCAAACGGTCAAACTCATCCGGTTGGTCAAAAGAAACCGAATGCTTTTGGTTTGTATGACATGCATGGCAATGTCTGGGAATGGTGTCTCGACCAGTATCATGAAAGTTATGAAGGTGTACCGACTGATGGCAGTGCTTGGGTGGATAAAAGCAACCCAAATCACCCAAGAATTCTACGGGGCGGGGCTTGGGGCTTCAATGCTTGGTTTTGTCGGTGTGCCTACCGCGACCTTAGTAAACCCATTGATCGTCTTACCGATTTCGGTTTTCGAGTCGTGTGTACGATCTGAAAATGCTAGCCCTTTCCTCATGCATATTCCCTTGCGTCTTAGGCTGACACAAAGTTACATGCCTCTGTTTTTTTTGCTCTGATTAACCTCTCTGTCAATTTTTTGGGCTTTTAGCATAGCACAAATGGACTACTCTTAATACTTAACTGAAACCTTGTGTAGCAATTATGGTTTCCCTTCCTCCCCAGTTAAAAATTGAAAGAAAAACGATCAAGGTTCCATTTTTTCCAGAGTCGATCAATGAAAAGGTCTCCCTAGAAATGATACAGATTCCAGCAGGAATCTTTGTGATGGGGTCACCTGAAAATGAACTAGAGCGTCAGGACAATGAATCGCCTCAGCATGTGGTAAAAGTGCCGAGTTTTTTTATGGGGAAATATCCCATTACCCAAGGGCAGTGGCAAGCAGTGGTTAGCTTGACCCAAAAAATTGACCACGACTTAGATCCTGATCCCTCATCCTTTAAAGAAGACTTTCAACAACCTGGCGATCGCGCTCGACGTCCAGTGGAAAATGTATCCTGGCACGAGGCCATGGAGTTTTGTCAGCGACTCTCACAGTATACACAACGCCCATATCGGCTTCCCAGTGAAGCCGAATGGGAATATGCCTGTCGGGCCGTGCAATTGCCCTCAAGTTCTGTTTTATTAAACTCAGAAGGCATGAGCAACCACTCGCTCATCAAGGAATGGAATCAAATCTATCATCAGCCCTTTCATTTTGGGGAAACCATCACAACCGATTTAGCGAATTATCGAGGGAAAAGTGACAAAGAATCAGTTTGGAAAGGCAACTATGGTCGAGGCGTACAAGGAAACTATCGCAAGGAAACTACCCCTGTTGATTATTTTGGGGTCGCCAATGCGTTTGGTTTGTGTGAGATGCATGGCAATGTTTGGGAATGGTGTCTCGATCAGTATCATCCCAGTTATAAGGGGGCACCGACCGATGGCAGTGCTTGGAGGGATAAAAGTGACCCCTGGAACGATGACAATGACCCTTGGAACGATGATAGTCACCCAAAGACCAGAACGCTAAGAATCCTCCGCGGCGGTTCTTGGAGTTATTCTCCTGGGGCTTGTCGGTCTGCGCACCGCTATGGCTTCTATTGCGTCAATCGTCTCAAATTGATTGGTTTTCGGGTCGTGTGTGCCCTTCAAGAACGCTAGCCCTTTGCTGGTGTTGCTCAAGCTAGGAAACTGCAACCGAACTGGGAATGAGACTGACAAAATTAGCCAGAATTTGCAGCCCGACGTGAGAGGACTTTTCTGGATGAAACTGCACTGCCATAATGTTATCTTGCGCGATCGCGCTGGTGACCTGTTGGGTGCCATGAGTGACCATTGCTGCGCGAACTTTGGGATCAACCGGGTCAACGTAATAAGAATGGACAAAATAAACCATCGGATCGGGGGGTAAATTTTGCCAGAGGGGATGCTCGGGTTGGGTAAACTCTAAATGATTCCAGCCCATATGGGGAATGGTTAAATTGGGTTCAGCTTGAAACAAACGCACGGTTCCGGGAATAATGCCTAAGCCTTTTTCTACTCCTTCTTCGGAGTCATCAAACAAGACTTGTAAACCGAGACAGATGCCAAGAAAAGGTTTTCCTTGCGCGATCGCGTTTTTGATCGGTTCAATTAATTCCCGTTCTCGTAAATGTTTAATCGCCGGATCAAAGGAGCCATCGCCCGGAATCACAACGGCATCTGCATCGGCAATCACCTGCGGCGAATCCGTAATTTTGACCGTTGCTCCGACTTTTTGCAATCCCTTTTCAGCAGAGTGCAAATTTCCCATATCATAGTCGATTAGTGCAATTAATGGCATTTCTTAACTTTTCCTCCTGAATCAACCTTATGAGTTTCTTGTTCTCTCTATTGACATCAAGCCAAATTCTCTTATCATTTCCGACTCAGGTCACAAACCAGCAATTTCTGGCTCAACAAACGGTTCAGCCCCTTCCCGGTGAATTAAATCAAATTCCCGTTTTTAATAGTAACAGCCCAGAATTAGTCCAAAGCGAAGGCATTTTACTGTCAACGTTTCCCGGAACGAATAAAGCTTTTCCAAAGGCTCATCTAAACTTTCCTTTAAACGGGCGCTTCGATATTTTTGCCCATCATGTTGCTAAACCGCCAACGCCAGGAGATTTACGAACCCTTTATCTGGGTATCTTACTCCATAACCCTACTCAGGAAACGGTAACAGTTGAAATTCTTTCCGGTGCCAGTTATCTGTCGCAGCCGGATGCCCCCTTTATTGACCTCCCTTCCCAGCTACGGAATCCTCACAGCAATGTTTACGCCGGACCCGGGAGTCGCGTGATGAATGATCTGTTACGCGATCGACGCCAGCAGAAATTTCCTGCAAAATTTACCATTCCGCCCCAAAGTAGCCATCTCTTACTCAAGGCACCGATTCCCGTTCGTCCTTTTGATCCGCCCCTGAATGGACGCTCTACCTATGTTCGTCTCAACAGTGATGGCAAGATTTATGCGGCAAGCTTAGCAAAATATGCCCAGCAAACGCCAACCGGAGAAGAACGCCCGCCCAACTTATCAGAGTGGCAAGCCCTCCTCCAACAAGAGAATTTAGTCACGCCTAGAGATCAAGCCCCGACACCTCCTCAGCAAGAACAGGGCATTATTTATGGTCGTGTGGCTGGCGTTTCTCGCGGTAATCAGTGGCAAACAACGGTCCCCGTTAATCTCCCTTCACCCGGAGAGGCGGTTGCTTATGGCATTAGCACTTTAGTAGGAGGACGGTTCGGAACCGAACAAGTGCAAACGGCACCGATGTTAGTGCGTTATCCCGATACGGCTTATCAGGCGCATGGCAATTATGGGGTGGAATATGATTTAACGTTTCAATTGCAGAATCACAGTGCAGAACCGCAAGCCGTGACACTCGCTTTCTCAACACCGGTGAAACAAGACGAATTAAATACAGGATTACAATTCTTAGACCCTCCAGCAGAGCAAGTTTTCTTTCGCGGAACCATAGAAATTTCTTATAAAAATGATGCGGGGGAAGACATCACGCGCTATTTCCATCTGGTACAGAATCGTGGCGAAAAAGGAGAACCTCTGGTAGAGTTAACCATACCCCCGCAACGGCAGCATCAGGTGAGTGTCACTTTGCTTTATCCGCCGGATGCCACACCGCCCCAAGTCTTAACCATTCGTACCCAAAAGTAAGTGCTATGAAAGTGATCGGTTTAATGAGCGGCACCTCCGTCGATGGCGTGGATGCAGCTTTAGTTGAAATTACTGGACATCGCGAAAATATAAATATTACCCTCATTGCTGCAGAAACTTATCCTTATCCAGAATCACTACAAGGCGAAATTCTTGCCTTATGTGCGGGCAAAGCTTTGAGGATGGCAGAATTTTGCGAATTGGATGACGCGATCGCGCAACACTTTACGCAATGCGCGCAACAACTGGAAACTGCAACTGCAATATCTGCCGAACTCATTGGGTCTCATGGTCAAACCGTCTTCCATCGTCCACCGCAAAACAGCCTTGGCTATAGCCTGCAACTCGGGCGTGGTGCCATGATTGCCCATCTTAGCCAACATCCGACGGTTAGTAACTTTCGCGCTGCCGATATCGCCCAAAACGGACATGGAGCGCCGTTAGTGCCCAAGGTCGATGCCTGTCTCCTTTCCCATCCGACTCAGGTGCGCTGTGTGCAAAATATCGGGGGAATTAGCAATGTGACTTATCTGCCGCCGCGTTCTCAATCCAATTGGGAGGACAAAATTTTAGGATGGGATAATGGACCCGGTAACAGCCTACTGGATTTAGCGGTGCAACGCCTGACCGATGGGAAAAAACGGTATGACGATCAAGGTCAATGGGCAGCACAAGGAACGCCTCACTCAGAACTGTTGCAAGCTTGGCTAGAAGCAGACTTTTTTCAGCAACCCCCTCCGAAATCCACCGGACGGGAATTATTTGGTACGGCTTATTTCGACCAGCTGTGGCAACAAGCCCAAGATTATAATTTATCACCAGCGGACTTTCTCGCCACTTTGACGGAATTAACGGTTAGCGCGATCGCGCAAGATTATCAAACCTTTCTCCCACAGCTTCCTGACACCATTCTCTTATGTGGGGGAGGAAGCCGCAACCACTATCTGCGACACCGCCTCCAACATAAGTTTCCGAATCTTGAAGTTATAACCACCGATGAAGTGGGGTTAGATAGCCACGCGAAAGAAGCCATTGCTTTTGCGGTTTTAGCCTATTGGCGCTACTGTGATCAATTTCCGGGAAATCTTCCTCAAGTGACGGGAGCACAAAAAGCTGCGCTTCTAGGAGAAATTCACCTTCCGTGACGATCCTACTCAGCCAGACCCAAAAACCTGTTACAGTAAAATTAAAGAATGCTTATTATTTAGAAGATCATAACCCTACGCAGTCAAATTATGTTATTCAAATCAACCACTCGTCACGTTCGGATCTATACCGCAGAAATTGAAGATAACGAGTTAGTAGAAAGTAATAATGTGCTGACCCTTGATGTTGATCCAGATAACGAATTTAATTGGACTGAAGAAACATTAAACAAAGTCTATCGCAAATTTGATGAACTCGTAGAATCTTGCAGTGGTGAAAATTTAACCG
The DNA here is from genome assembly GCA_009909085.1 of Cyanobacteria bacterium GSL.Bin1. Lineage (NCBI taxonomy): Bacteria > Bacillati > Cyanobacteriota > Cyanobacteria bacterium GSL.Bin1. The sequence goes on from JAAANX010000198.1 coordinate 11,919, forward strand.
AATATAATCTCCGCCGTATCGGTTCCGATCTCGAACACTATATTCGCCATCTCCTTGTTAGCAGCGAAATTAGTTATAACCTAAATAGTCGTGTTCTTAACTACAGCATGGGGGTACCAAAAGTAGAAAGCCCAGATTCGGAGGAAAAATATAAAATCGAGTCTTGATCCAGTTTTCTGCTCGTACTTTTTATTTCCACGAAGGACACATCTGCGCTCTTTCCTTCCTGCTTTCTTAATTAACCAAACCTCTCAGCAGAGCAAAAAGCGCAATTCTCTCTGTCCTCAGTTCTCCCGTCCAATATTTCTTCTCATGGCATAGGAGAGTTTGGTTAATGGACGAAGCTCAAAAAATTCTGCGTTGTTCGCTCAAGTACTGTCAAACTGAAAATTTTCTGAGCAGTCAGTTTTGCTCTCGCTGCGGTAGCCCCCTCATCAAACGGTATCTTTGGGTGCTGGGAACAACGTTTGGCAAGGAACAGCTTCAGCAATTAGTGGCGAACCGGTATTTGGTCATCAGTGAGAAACTCGTCCTTGACACCCAGCCCGGAATCCCACCTTACTTTCCAGAAGAGATCCCACCCTGGCTGCAACCTTACTTAAAGCTCAGTCCTTATCGGCTTCATGTTCCGAAAGTTTATGGGCAAATTCCCCATCAAGCGTTAGCTCACTCTGACTCATCAGGAAAGGAACATTCCACAGAATCTGATATTTGGCTACTCGAATATGAAAACTTTTCTTCTGTGGTCCAGCAACAATTAGCGACAGGAGAATTTTTGTCCCCTCTCGATGCCGTGTGGTCTTCGGCAAGGGGAACGCGTCAACTCAACTGGCTGTTGCAAATTAGTCAACTGTGGCAACCCCTGCAAGTGCAAGGTGTTGCCAAAACTTTAATCACTCCTGAGTGTTTGCGCGTCAATGGTGCTGTGGTTCAGCTGCAAGAATTATCTGCTGATCAAGAAACCATTACCTTAAAAGATTTAGGAAAACTATGGTCAACCTGGCTAGAAGCAGCAGATAAGAGGATTCACCCTTTTTTGGCAGACATTTGTCAGCGTTTGCAACGTAAGGAATTACGGAGTAGCGAGGAATTAACACGGTTGCTAGAAGAGAGTTTAGGCAAAGTAGCGCGATCGCAGTCAAGATCTTATCAGATTGCAACAACGACTGATTCGGGTCCCACTCGCTCTCATAACGAAGATGCCTACTATCAACAAAATAATATGCAAGACTCGACTCCCACTCATCAAGCCTTAGCGATAGTATGCGATGGCGTGGGGGGACATCAAGGGGGAGAAGTTGCTTCTCACTTAGCCATTGATCAATTACGCCAAGAAGTCCAAAAATTATCAGAACTCTCATCAGACAGTCGTCTCTTAACCGAACAAATTGAAGAAGCAGTGAGTACCGTTAACAACCTGATTTGTGAGGAAAATGATGCTGACCATCGGAAAGCGCAAGCACGGATGGGCACCACCCTGGTGATGGCATTAGCGCACGATCATGAAATGTATGTCACTCATGTCGGGGATTCTCGCGTTTATTGGATTACCGCTTATGGCTGCTATCAGCTTACCTTAGATGATGATCTCGCTTCGCGTCAAACCCGTTTGGGTCATCTGTTATATCGGGAAGCTTTACAACAACCCGCTGCCGGAAGTTTAATTCAGGCTTTGGGCATGAGTCCTTCTCAACTCTTACATCCGACGACGCAACGGTTAGTCATTGATGAAGATTGTGTTTTCTTACTGTGTTCGGATGGACTCAGTGATAACGACTTAGTTGAACAATATTGGGAACAGGAAATTCTACCGGTTTTAGAAGCGGGAAAAGATCTTGATATGGTAGCGCAACAACTCATTGCCTTAGCAAATCATTTGAATGGCCATGATAATGTCACAGTGTCCTTACTCAAATGTAGTGTTGTACAGGATCAAGACCCAACCTCCTTAGCAGCAGATCTTACCCTATCTCCCCCGACCGAACCGAGTGAGAGGAAAGGTTCTAATGTTGATAAAAAAGAGGCCAACGCTTCTCGGGAAGTTGTTTTATTGTTGCTTATTTTAGGAGTTGTCATTGGAGGCGTTGGTATTGCTTATTGGTTTTTCCCAGCCGTGCAAGACCCCTTAGATAATGTTCAGGAACAGTTAAGCCCTGAACCAAGCCGGGACCCCTCTGGATTGCCTTCTTCGGAGTAGGGGAGGGGCAGAGTAACGAGTTACCAATTTATTTCTAAAACCCAGTCACACTCTACGGTTGCCTGTTGCCTGTTCCCGATCGCGCAGCGCTATACATACTACGGCAAGGGTAATAACTGGTAACTACTTTAAAGAACGTTACAATTGTTGCGAATGGGTCTATTATCCTCAAGAAAGCCAAATGAGTGAATTGAGCAATCGCATCTGTATTTTAGGGGGAGGATTTGGTGGCTTGTATACCGCCCTACGCCTCAGCCAACTCCCTTGGGATCACTACGGTATCCCAGAAGTCACCTTAGTCGATCAGCGCGATCGGTTTTTGTTTACGCCTCTTCTCTACGAATTACTCACCGGTGAGTTGCAAACTTGGGAAATTGCTCCCCCTTTTACCGAAATTTTAGCTGATACTAATATTCAGTTTGTCCAAGGAACCGTCACAGATATTAATGTTAAGACGCAACAAGTTCAACTGGTCGATCAAGCCCCATTAAATTACGACTCGTTAGTTTTAGCGATGGGGGGTAGAACACCGATGGAAATGGTTCCGGGTGCAGCTGAATTTGCCTTTCCCTTTCATAGCTTAGAAGATGCTTATCACCTAGAAGAGAAACTGCGCTTTCTCGAACAAAGCAATCCAGATAAAATTCGGATTGCAATTGTGGGTGGGGGCTATAGTGGCGTTGAATTAGCCTGTAAGTTGCGAGATCGAATCGAAGATTCGGTGTCCCTTCGGGACAATCGCGTTGGCAATCGGGCGCGGATTCGGATTGTGGAACGGGGAGAGATGATTTTGAAAACCTCTCCAGACTTTAACCGCGAAACCGCCCAAAAAGCCCTATCGGATCGGCAAATTTGGATCGATACGGAAACCAGTGTAGAAGCGATTACCAAGGACGAAATCACCTTACTCTATAAAGGACAAAGTGATGTTATCCCAGTAGATATCGTGGCTTGGACCGTGGGAACAAGCGTTTCTGAACTGATTAAAAATCTCGATATTCCTCATCATGAAACCGGTAAAATTGAAGTAGAACCAACGTTACAAGTGGAAGGACATCCGGCTATTTTTGCCTTAGGAGACCTTGCCTTTTGTCGAGATGCGAGTGGCAAAGTCGTTCCCGCTACTGCACAAGTGGCGTTTCAACAGTCCGATTACTGTGCTTGGAATGTTTGGGCGTCTCTAACGGGGCGACCGTTACTGCCTTTCAAATACTATAATTTGGGCGAAATGCTAGTTTTGGGAACTGACAATGCCACTTTGACTTCCCAAGGGGTAAAACTTGATGGAATTGCTGCCTATTTAGCCCGTCGTCTTGCCTATCTCTCGCGAATGCCAACACCAGAACATCAACTGACTGTTGGTTCCAATTGGATTACACAACCCTTTTCTAAACTCTTATCGAATGTCTAATGTCTAAGCCAAAGGTGATCTTTCTCGACGCCGTGGGAACGTTATTTGGCGTCAAAGGAAGTGTCGGTGAAGTTTATAGCGCGATCGCGCGCAGTTTTGGTGTCCTGGTTTCAGCAGATGCCTTAAATACTGCTTTTTATGAGGTATTTAAAGATGCCCCACCACCGACATTCCCCAATGTTCCCCCGCCTGAAATTCCCCAAGCCGAGTTTCAGTGGTGGCGCAATGTTACCCAGCGCACCTTCCAAAAAGTGGGCGTCGCCCATAAATTTTTAGATTTTGAGGTCTTTTTCACCCGTCTCTATCATCACTTTGCCACGGCGCATCCCTGGGAATTGTACCCCGATGTGATTCCCTGTTTAGAACGTTGGCGAGATCAAGGGATTCAATTGGGCGTTATTTCTAACTTTGATTCTCGTCTTTATCGGGTATTAGAAGCCTTGGATCTGGATTCATTTTTTAGTAGTGTGACGATTTCTTCAGCAGTGGGTGCAGCTAAACCGGATCCGAAAATCTTTCAAAGCGCGATCGCGCACTATCAGGTCTCACCAGAACAAACTTGGCACATTGGCGATAGCCGTCGCGAAGATTATGAAGCCGCCAAAGCAGTGGGAATGCACGGATTTTTATTGAAGCGCAAAAGCCTGGTTTTCAAGTAAAGTCGGCTCAAATCACCCCACAATTCTGAGTTAAAAACATGAGGGAACAGGAAACAGTGTGAACTACCCCAACCTGCTATCGCGAGGTTGGGGCTTCCTACCCATCAAACTGCGAAACGGTAGCTGTCTTACGACCTCTACTATCTCGACTTACATTTGGGCGATAGGCGATCTCCCCC
>JAAANX010000199.1 GCA_009909085.1 Cyanobacteria bacterium GSL.Bin1
TTTCTAAAAAGTAATATTCATTCTCTAACTGCTTAGCTAACTCTTCTGCTATCGGATATTCATTAAATTCATCATTATCTTTTAATTCTTCTGTAGTTACCTTTTCAGAAATTTCTGAATCTTTTCTTAAGAGTATCAATTAAAATTGAGAAAGACGTTAAAGCACCATGCAGGTGAACGTTGTAACCGTGAATACAAACAATAATGTCTTTAATAGATGGATACTTAAGAAATTTGTTGAAAATTGTCTCTTGAGAATCTTTAATAATTGCCTTTGATGGCATAGTGGTTGGATCGGTTGTCGCTAAATAGTAAGACATATATTGTTTTGTATCAATCCAGTTATAACCACCTTTTTGTAACTTAGTACGATCTTCACGATTAAAATCATGTCCTAGATGTTCGCGATCACGGTTGGTTGCAAAGTACTTAACATACATATTTTCTGGATTACTGAAATTCCTAAAAATTGACTGTCATATGTTATTTTGATCAAGTTATGAAAGGAATTAGCTGCACTATCCTAACCTATATAGTTCCCATTCCATACTGATCTTTCAACAGTGCGATCACCACTTTTTGCCATCCCGTACTACTTAATTGGTTTTTACGATGTAAGGAGCGCGATCGCGCTGCCAGCTAACTATCCAGGTTTCTGAACGCGCCACAAACTCTGATTCCCTTCTTGATGCGCCCGAATCAAACGAAAGCCACAATAGTTCACCTCCGGCTTTCTCGCCAACGTCGAAGGCGCACGATTGATAATTTGTGCCAGTCTTTTTGTCGGAATCAACCAACCGTTATCTGCAATCCGTTGCAACGTCTCTAAATCCTCTAACGTATCTTCATTGCTGGCGCGAATCGCTTTCACCGTGCTACTAACCGTCGTTTCAATGACCTTTTCCAACACTTCCGGCGATTCAATCAATGAGTTTTGAGTTGCTAACTGATTACCATTCCGCTTCACTGTTGCTGTTGAATAATTGCCATTGCGTTCAGTTTCCTCCTCAGAGCGCAACGATTCCGTTTCTTCATCAATTTTATACTCTTGAATAAAGCCGGTAATATAGCCCCCCGCTTGGATATACTCGTGCAACTGGTCCAGCAACGCCAGTTCCTCTCCCGTGACATAAGACTGTCGCCCAAATTTTGTGGGAATAATGCCTAAACCTTTGAAGCGGTTATACAGCACACTGCGCGTGATGTTATAGCGCTCCATTAATGATTTGACGGGAAAGCGGTCTATTTCAGATTCCATTGCAACTCTCTACAATCTTGCATCATTTTCTCCTGCAATTCATTTATTTTCTCTTATTGCTTGCAAATTAGCAAGTGTCTTCTGCTTGTTTGCTACTCCAACCAGTACCAGAAACTTTCGGGAGAATAAGGGACTCGCGCTTGCAAGCGATGTTGCAATGTCTGCTGAGAAATGATTGCTGTCGGTTTGAGTTGGTCCCAACATTTACGAGTGAGTTGATAGAGTTTGCGGATATAGGTAAATCGCGCTTGCGCTTCTTCGGTAGAGAAGGGACTAATATCGGGATGATGGTGTTTAACCAGTTGTTTGTAGTTAGCTTCCAATTCCGTGAGCGTTTTCGGACTGCCCAACACTCGCATTGCCGGGGCTTCTTGTGTTCCATTGAGAGGAGGACCGGAAGGCAGAATGCGTCCAGTGAGGAGTAAGAGGGTAAACTTTTCCAAGCGCGCATAGCGTTCACTGGCTGATTCAGTTTCGGTTTCCGTTTCTGCTGTTGCTGGTTGGTAGTTATTGTCTGCGGGAAGATCTGCAACCGGTTGCAATCCTTCAGGTAACGATCGCGCAAAGTCTAATTCTTCTCTAGCTGCGAAATGAGCCAGTTGCAAGCGGTCTTGCTTCCGTCGCAAATCGAGGTCATGAGCTTGTTTCAGTTGCGCGATCGCGTTGGCGGTCCACGTACTGCGGACAAATTGATAGAACCCCAAGAGCGCTTCAACGGCTTGTTGATGAGCGGGGTTAAGAGTGGTAATTTCTTCGAGTTGTTCCAGAGAATAAGTCATCGCAATTAAACCTCAGCCACTTCATTGAGAACTTTTTTGACTTCGGTTTCTTGTAACTGCAGTTGATGAGCAATTTCGAGAGGGGTCATGCCAATGGAGTAAGCCGCAAAGATGTCTTGTTCGGTGGAAGTTTCTCCACCAATGAGACGCATATGAGAGGTGTTCTCTCGTCCGGCAATTAATTTCTCGTCTAAACTTTCAAATTCCGGGAGTTGAGCCTCAAACTCAGAAACCGGATGCGTTTCTCGTTCATAAGCCAGACAACGAGACGTTTGCGCTTGCGTTAATTCCGCGAGAATATGTTTCGCTTCACTAACAATTTCACTCCAAGTTTCCTCACAAGCTTCTCGTGCCGCTTGTTCCATTTTCACCTGGAGTTTACTGCTGAACTGCTGGCGCGCTTCCTGCTTGATGTTGTCGCCGTAGCGAGATGCCATCTTTTCGGTGAGGGTATCGATGGCGCGATTGAGTTTGTGCTGGTTCTGGCTTTCGTATTCACTCATGTCTGTAGCATATATATGGTACAGACATAATATAACTCAGTTTATTTTTGTTGGCAATATGTATGAGAGACAAATTGAGAGAAAGATTTAGTTCATGCTATGTGTTTTTTTACGTTACTCAAGTGAGTGCAGTGTGCCCGGCACAGCACTCACTCCTCGAAGGGTGTGACTAGATGATGGTCCGCTTAACCACTATGATTAGTTAACTTATGCTCGCTCTCAAGGTGATTCCCGCCCCTGATCTCTTCGGCTGACAATAACCTTAATGTTTTGCTCTCTGATCGAGCGTTAGAGCCACAACAAACGTCAAGGTTCCTCCTAGCAAACCGAAAAGTAACCAAACTAGACGACTGTAACCTTTATTAGCCGCAACGAGAGCGCCAATGCTACCGATGAGACAGTGCAGGAAGAGTAAGGAAGTAAAAAAATCTGACATTTAAGGTGATCTCAACCGGTAACACACCAACTTACATTGGCCAAGAGTCATCCGTACTCCGCCGTAAGACGACGGCTGGAGCGAGGAGCTTGCGCGACGCAGTGAAGACCTGCGGATGACCGTTGGTCATGTAACAGCAAAAAAGCTTAAACATTTTCATGGTATCTGTATTATTGTATGATCATAGTAAATGTTAAATGATCCTTTCCTTTCGCGATCAAGGCACAGAAGACATTTTCCAGGGTAAGCTAACTAAGTTCGCTCGAAAAAAGTGTCCTCAAAACTTGATTAAAAAAGCAGCCAGAAAACTGGATTTAATTGACTCTGCTGCTGCCTTAGATGATTTACGTGTTCCTCCTGGCAACAAGCTGGAAAAACTGCGGGGTGACCGCGCCGACCAGTACAGTATCAGAATTAATGATCAGTATCGGATTTGTTTTCGGTGGTTGGGAGAAGACGCCGAAGATGTAGAAATTGTTGATTATCACAGTTAAGGAAATTATGGTTAGAGTTCCCACCCATAGACAACCGACTCATCCCGGTATCATCCTCTTAGAAGAGTTTCTCGAACCAATGGCAATGAGTCAAACTGAGTTAGCCAAAGCAATTAACGTTCCTTATCAACGAGTCAATGATTTGATTAACGGCAGACGGGGGATCACACCAGGAACGGCTTTAAGGTTAGCCAAGTTTTTTGGGACAACTCCTGATTTTTGGTTAAATTTCCAAAGACGCTGGGAACTTTATCGTGCTCAACAAAAGGAAGGTCAAGAAATTGAACAAATTACCCCTTGCCATTAGGCGGCGAGCAAGGCTCACCGACGTTTTCATAAGCTGATTCTTGAGGAGCAAAAGTTCCCGCTAATTCCTGAGTTGATCATGATTACTTGAAAACGAGGGATTCTGTAGTGAATTTGAATGATCTCTCTTTTCTCGTGGGAAGACTATAAATATCAATTCTTTTCTGAATTGATCAGAAATCTTAGCACACCTCCCATCCATAACCGTAAAAATATTCTTTTTTTTTACTAGTTATTTGTTAATTTTTAGAACGATTGCTTGCTTAGGTAATATTGTTATTGCCATTCAGACAAATGGATGAGGAGTTCTTCCTTAATCGATGCTTATTCAAACCGCTAAAAGGATCCTTTTTGTCTCGGGATTGATGATTTCTTGGTTCCCAGGGAGTTTCAAAGCTGAATCAAAAGATATCTATAATACTTTGATTGATTATCTTCCCCATCAAGAGTCAATCTGTCGCTACTTGGATCAAGGATATAGTCGTAATGAAATATTAGAAAAATCTTCCTTGGCATTATTAAAAACTTTTCCAAAAATTTGGGATTTAGATTCTAATATCCCAAAACAAAAGCAAGCCTTATTATTAGTAATATTTGCTCATCATGATGCCGTTCATAATCTTTGTCCAGAGTATCAATATACCGTTTTGACTGAAGAAGAATTTCAAGCAATTTTTCCTAATTTTGATCAAGAAATGCCAAGGCATAAGATACGAGAATACTTATCCAATCCTTAGCACACTATCAGGCATCAATAGAAGGTTGATGTTCGGCTGCGTTGCTTCATTTGCTAGGGTCGCCTCGCTTTTCTCCTACAACAAGTAGCCTGCTGAAGAATTGACTGCGCTATACAACTGAGACAGATTTGAGACAGCTTCAATTCGCGATCGCGCCAGCGAATAGACTAAAACCAAATTAGTAAGTCAAACAACTACTTGGGGTTTTGGTCCAAACTTAACGAGCTGATCCCCGTCTTTTGGGATCAAATCAATAGCAAAACCTTAAAAACTGACTTGCCAACTCCCAAACAACTCGCCAGATGAGCTTTTGACAATTTTCCCCCCAGCCTGGCGCACGAGACGGTGCCACTCACTCAGCGGCGTCAATAACACTTCTGCACCAAAATAAGTTTCTAAAATCGCCCAATCTTCAGCGAGAGGACTTTCGGGATCAATCACATCAAAAATGAAGCTGCCCTTAGGTTTGAGCACGCGCTTGACTTCAGCTAGAACCCGTTTCCAGTAATCGAGAGGATAGTAACAACTCCAACCCGTAGCAATCACACCATCAAACTGGCTGTTTTCGTAAGCTAATCGATGAGCTGCACCCAATTTTACCCCACGAAACAGTTTGGAATTGAGTTGGGGTCCCCGACTCATTAAGATCTCCCGTGCTGCGGTACTCACTTCCTGTCCATAGAAAAAAGCCTCCCACTGGGACCAGGGATAGATTAAAAAACTCAACCCACAACCAATATCTAACCAAGCTTCCTTTTTCTTGGGAGTTTTCAATTCCCAAAATTGAGAAGCAATGCGGTTTTGGAGAGTTCCCTCCTGCCATTGCTCGAAAATAGACATTGCTTCGACTTCTGCTGGGAGAGCAAAATTTTCTTGACGGTATTCGCGATTAAATCTCTGAGTCGTATTGTCAATTGCTGTTTGCCAGTCTTCGCTAGCACCGGGTGAAAGCGATTGAGGAGAGCCGAAATTTGGCTGTTCTGGTTCTGATTTGCGTTTGGCCAATGGGTATGCTTTCCGATTGTTGGGTTAGCTTGCTCTGCGAGGGGCCCAGTTCTTGGTCCGACAGGACTAGTCAAGCTGGGTTAGGTTTGGGTGGGCGATCACCCTACAATTAAAGCAGATCGCCTGAATCAATACCAGTCAAAAGAAAGTAAAGCACTAACTGATTTAAGTATTGCAGTAATTAATGCAGTAAGGCAGTAAATACTTATTTATATACTGATTCAATCAAGTGCTGCAAAGATGAAGTAAAAAAGTAACGCCTTGCTTATTTGGAGTTGTTATACTTACTTCAGTAATGCAGTAAGTCAGTAATGCAGTAAGGCTTTAAGTATGCAATTATTTAATGAGGTAAGCAAGTGGGACAAGTCATATCTTTTATCAACCAAAAGGGTGGGGTAGCCAAATCTACTTCCTCTGTTCATTTGGCGTACTGGTTAATCTCGAAGCAGAAACAAAACATCTTATTGATTGATGCGGATGGACAGCGGTCTAGTTCGCTTTGGGTAGAGAACATGGAAGCGTGTGAGATTCCGTGTCAGGTCTTGCAATCCCCAGATGATTTACTTGAACAAATTCCTGAACTCGTTCCCAATTACGACTATTTAGTGGTGGATGGTCCCGCTAGTTTATCGGAAGCAACTCGGGCGATTTTATTCCGCTCCGATTTAGCTTGTATTCCAGTCCAGCCGACTGGGGTAGATTTGCGTTCGGCTTCGGATGCGATGCGGTTGGTGAAGCAGGCGCAGTCGGTTCGGGAAGGACGACCCAAAGCGGTGATGTTCCTGAGTCGGGCAGTCAAGGGAACCCGCTTAAAAGAAGAGGCGATCGCGCTCCTGAACGAAAACCCAGCAGGGACATTACTGAAAAGTATCATCCACCAGAGACAAGTCGTTGCTGATAGTTCCGGTCAATCAGAAACAGTGTGGAATTTATCGGGACGATCCGCGAACGATGCAGCCAGAGAGTATGAACAGTTATTCAAGGAAATGCTCAAACAATTGCCATGACACGCAAGAAACGAAAATCTCTGAATGATTCTCTAGCCGAAGAGTTTGTCTTTGGGAATGCCTCGGATGATTCTGACGATACGCCTGATGAAGAGGCTAAGCCAACGGAATCATCAGACCCTGAACCCGACAATCCCGTTATATCCGATGAACCAGATCCTCCAATCAAGAAAACATCAAAACTAATGGATAAACTACAAGCTGAATCAAAAGAAGCCACGAAACGATTCACCGTTGATTTAAAAGAATCGACTCACCGCAAACTCTCAATTTTGGCAGCCAAGTCGGGAAGGACGAAAGCTGACATTGTGCGGTTATTACTCGATGAGGCTTTGGAAGAGATTCAATGACCCCCACCTACTTCGTGAGGTGGGGGATTGGGGAGAGATCACCTCCCCGTAG
>JAAANX010000200.1 GCA_009909085.1 Cyanobacteria bacterium GSL.Bin1
AAGTGGTTTATAACGGGTTTGATCCGAAACTCTATCAAAGCAGTGAGCAACAGCGAATTCAAATGAGAAACCACTTGGGCTTAGAGGAACAATTCGTTGTCGGTCATTTTAGCCGCTTATCCCCTTGGAAAGGACAACATATCTTGATTGAAGCGCTTGCTGATTGTCCGGATCCTGTGACCGCTCTTTTAGTTGGCGATGCACTATTTGGTGAGCAAGACTACGTTCAGCAATTGCATGAGCAGGTTACTAAGTTGGGACTAGAGAAGCGCATTCAATTTCTCGGCTTTCGCTCTGATGTGATTCCACTCATGTCAGCCTGCAACCTCATTGCCCATACCTCAACCGCTCCGGAACCCTTTGGACGCGTTATTGTTGAAGGTATGCTGTGCGGGCAACCCGTAATTGCAGCAGCAGCCGGTGGCGCAACCGAATTAGTAGAACCAGAAAAAACCGGATGGTTATTTTCCCCTGGGAATTCTCAGCAACTTGCCCAATTGATTACAGCTTGTCAGCAAAACCGCCAACAAACTGCAATCATTGCTCAAAATGGCCAAACTCAAGCGAGCCAATTCTTTCAATTGGCAGCAATTAATCAGCAAATCTCCGAGCTGCTGTCTGAGGCACTAAGATGATACCGGTAAAGCTCAATTAAAAAGCCGTATTCTTGAATTTATTGATGATTGCCATGCCATGATGGCTCAAGCTTTTTGCTGGATTACCGAAGGTAAGGCTTTGAAGCAATAATCAACAGTAGGTTAACTTACGCTCAGGCTACTATAAGGGCAGGGATTTTATCCTTCTGTTAACACTCATCAATACAAAGTTCACGGCAGGAAATTGTATCTTCACGAATCGTTCCTTGATTAGGAGAATGAATTTCTAAAACTGCCTCTTCTGGGGCTTCAAATAAGAAACGTTGTGCCGGAAAAACAACTTTTTCCAAATACCAGTTCGGGATATTACTAATGCGAGCAATAATGACTTGATTACGGTTGTTAAAAAAGTGACACAGTAACATAGTTTTCTTGTTTTCTAAAGGTTGAGAGGCAATTGTAGTCATCACTAAAAACTCCTAATTTAAAAGATTAAGATTATATTAAAGTTACAAATGGGAGGGGGATGATTTTGATCCCCATACTCTTTAAGTTAACAGAAACAAATAAAACTTAAAATTTAACGATATACAACGTATTAAACCTTAATTAACTCTCGTCAAGCCTCTATCGAACAGAAGAGAAATCGCTTTTGCAGCGAAATTTCCCACGAGAACGATACAATAGAGAGCACTGTAACTAAAGAATTGTTACCAATCCCCTTCCCTTAGTTAGGATGTTTTTTTTGCCACGGAGGTTCCATGACAACTGCTGCACCCGCAAAAACCCAATACGAAGCGGTCATTGGTTTAGAGACTCATTGTCAACTCAACACTGCGACGAAAATTTTCAGCCCCATTTCGACAGAATTTGGTGCTCCTCCGAACACAAATGTTTCCCCAATTTGTTTGGGCTATCCGGGGGTGTTACCCGTATTAAACCAAAAAGTACTGGAATCAGCGGTAAAAACCGGGTTAGCTCTCAATTGCCAAATTGCACCCTATAGTAAGTTTGACCGCAAACATTATTTTTATGCAGACTTACCGAAAAATTACCAAATTTCTCAGTATGATCTCCCCATCGCGGAACACGGTTGGTTAGAGATTGAAATCGTGGAAAAACCGGGAAGTGAGCCCGTTCGGAAAAAAATTGGCATTACGCGCTTGCATATGGAAGAAGATGCCGGAAAACTGGTTCATGTCGGTAGCGAGCGTCTCTCGGGATCAACCCATTCCTTAGTTGATTTTAATCGAGCGGGGGTTCCTTTACTCGAAATTGTCTCTGAACCCGATATTCGTACTGGCAAAGAAGCAGCAGAATATGCTCAGGAGTTACGCCGGATTGTTCGTTATCTGGGAGTGAGTGATGGCAATATGCAGGAAGGGTCGCTGCGCTGTGATGTGAATGTTTCGGTGCGTCCTGTTGGTAGTGAAACGTTTGGCACGAAAGTTGAGATCAAAAATATGAACTCCTTCAGTGCCATTGAAAAAGCCATTGACTACGAGATTCAACGGCAAGTGAAAGCCATTGAAAATGGGGAGGAGATTAGCCAAGAAACCCGTCTTTGGGAGGAAGGAAGCCAACGCACGATCAGTATGCGCAGTAAAGAAGGATCAAGCGATTATCGTTATTTCCCAGAACCGGATCTCCCCCCGATTAAAGTGTCGAAAGCTCAGTTAGAGCAATGGCAATCAGAACTACCGGAACTACCGGCTCAAAAACGGCATCGCTATCAAGAGGAGTTGGGTTTATCGGCTTATGATACCAATGTTTTAACAGACGATCGCGCTGTCGCCGAATATTTTGAAACGGTAGTTGCCAATAAAGCGGATCCCAAACAAGTCGCTAACTGGGTGACCCAAGATATTGCCGCTTATCTGAATGAGAATAAGCTCAAAATTACTGAACTGCCTTTGACACCCAACGGGCTGGCAGAATTAGTCAATTTGATTGACCAAGGAACCATCAGTGGCAAAATTGCCAAAGAAATTCTTCCAGAACTCCTCACGCAAGGCGGTTCCCCGAAAGCATTAGTGGAAAGTAAGGGCTTAACCCAAATTTCCGATAGCAGTGAGTTGGAAGGAATTATTGATCAAGTTTTAGCCGATCATCCCGAAGAAGTTGAAAAATATCGTGGCGGTAAGAAAAAACTGCAAGGCTTCTTTGTCGGTCAAGTGATGAAACGCACGAGTGGACGTGCGGATCCAAAATTAACCAATCAACTCCTAGGGAAGAAATTAAACGGTTGATCACTGCATATCAAGGATGACAGAGTAATATAATGACCAGTTAGGTCAAGAGTAGAGAGAAGAAGAAGGGAGTTGAACTCTGCTCTCACTCTGTCTCCCCCTTGCCCCGATTTGAAAATTAAAATGAACGATTATCAAGTGATCCCCGGTGGAGTAACTGCGCCCAAGGGATTCCAAGCAGCAGGGATTACAGCCGGTTTAAAAGCGTCTGGACAGCCAGATCTCGCTTTAATTGTATCTGAAACCAGCGCGATCGCGGCTGGCGTTTTTACCACTTCCCAAGTGCGAGCCGCTTGTGTGGATTATTGTCGGCAACAACTGCAAAAAAAAGGCTCAGCACGGGCACTTCTCTGTAATTCTGGACAAGCCAATGCCGCAACCGGCGAACAAGGTTGGCAAGATGCCCTAGAAACGGCTCAGTTATTGGGGCAAGCCCTGAAAATTGAGCCGGATGAAATCTTGCTTGCTTCCACAGGTGTCATTGGTCAACGGATGAAGATGTCTGCTTTTCGGGACGGCATTTCCCCCTTAGTAGCCGCCTTATCAGAAACGGGCAGTGATGATGCAGCGCAAGCGATTCTCACCACTGACTTAGTGACCAAATCAATCGCGCTGGAAACCACGATTGCGAATCGTCCGGTCCGGATTGGGGGAATTGCTAAAGGGTCAGGGATGATTCATCCGAATATGGCAACCCTGTTAGCGTTTATCACTTGTGATGCTGCAGTTGCCACCCCCCTCTGGCAAGAAATGGTACAACGGTCAGCCCAGCGCAGTTTTAATCAGATTACCGTTGATGGCGATACTAGTACCAATGATGCTTTGATTGCTCTGGCGAATGGTCAGTCTCGCACCCCAGCCATTACAGAAAAAGGGAAAGCTGCCGAGGAACTCGAAGCAATGCTGACTAGCGTTTGTCAACACTTAGCTAAAGCGATTGCTCGGGATGGAGAAGGCGCAACTTGTTTAATTGAGGTTCAAGTTACCGGTGCCCCTGATGAAAGTGCAGCGCAGCAGGTGGCAAAAACCATTGCGGGGTCTTCTCTGGTGAAATCAGCTATTTTTGGGCGCGATCCCAACTGGGGAAGAATTGCCGCAGCAGCCGGACGCGCAGGGGTTCTTTTTGAACAAGACCATTTAAAGATTAAGCTCGGAAATTTCTTGCTTCTCGAAAAAGGTCAACCCGTAAACTTTGATCAAGCAGCAGCGAGTGATTATCTCAAACAAGCCGCAAATGGAGCCTACTTAAAAGAAGATACAGTTCTCATTCAGGTTGATTTGGGGGCGGGAGAAGCAACAGGTCAAGCCTGGGGGTGCGATCTCAGTTATGACTATGTCCGCATTAATGCTGAATATACCACTTAGACTGTTATGTACTCAGCAACAGAAAGTTCCCTGAAAGCATTTCTAGCGCAACCCAATATCGAAGCATCTCCCGCTTGGGAATTAATTAATGGGCGGACGATACAAAAACCCATGCCCACTTTATTCCACTCTCGACTCCAACATAATTTGGTCAACTACATTAATCTGCATACCGAGGAATTGGAGGCAATTCAAGAACTACGGTGTATCATTCCTCCTTATTCGCCAGTTCCAGATATTGCGGTTATTGCCTGTTCAAGACTGCCAGAAGAAGATGGACCTTTTTCCGGTGCGCCAGACTGGTTGATTGAGATTCGTTCTCCTGATCAAAGCACTCTTGATTTGCAGAGTAAAATTCTCCACTGTCTTAACCATGGCACTCAACTGGCTTGGTTGATTGATATCAATCGCCAGCAAATCTGGGTTTGGCAAGGGGATGATTTACCCTCGATCTATTCTGAAGCACAGCTTCTCCCCACCTTGGGCAATTTACCCGAATTGAGGGTGCAAGATGTCATGGCAATGACACAGCGCTCCTAAAACCACTAGCAGGGCAATTTACGCTTTTAAAATTAAATGGGTTGCCCAAATCGCTGCCACTAAAGCTAAGAGAGTCAGCCAAATGGGATAACTAGCACGGATTGATTGACGCTGATGGTTCGTGATCCGCTCAACATCAATCCAAGGAATAATTCCCCGGCGCAGCCACCCCGATACAATAACTGGCTGTCCAATCCATTCATTAGGACGAGGAAACCCAGGGAGAAGATTACCTATGATTCCAAGACGAGAAGAAAAATGTAAGAAAATACTTCCGGTTTCCGTTTGCAAGATTAAATCTTGTCCCAACCCATTACGGTTCCCACTGCGTCCGATTAATTGACCACTGATCCGCAGAGAATGGACGGCTTGGGGATGCTTAATTTGGGTTAACCATTGCGCAAGGGAAGGATTATTGTTTGCACTAGAAATTTTGATATTGGGGAAATAATGATTGGTGCCAATAATAATAGAAAGACTAAAAATAAATAGAATACAGGCGGTTAGAAAGGATTCAGTGTCGGCAAACCAAACCAAGGTCAAAAGATTGAACTGCTCACTTAAAATACCAATGATCCAAAAGGCGAGCCTTAAAAGAATGCCGAGACTCACGCCAATATACAGACTCCTTTGGAGTAGCGGTAGAACTTGATAAGCACTGACGAGTTTTTGCAGTCGCTTTCCTAAGCTCTTTTCCGGGGGATGGGGTGGGTCGAGATCTAATTCTAAAGGAACTTGATACTGTTGAGCAAAACGGAGTAAGCTGACAGCGCGATCGCTGATCAGAGGATGAGTGTGCAGGCCGTTCAGTTGATGGCGATACGGTTGTGAACTTTCCCAATTTAAGAGGGTTTCGAGGGAACAATGAGATAATAAGCTGCCTAACGATAATCCTTGACGGTATCCAATGGGAAGTAAAGGATTAAAACTTTCCAACAGCCAAGGGGTTTGTTCTTGCTTTTCAATTTCATCGTTCATTCCCTCAGCTACTTTAATTAAACCTCTTACTTTGGCATTGGGATCTCCAGTTAGAGAAACCGAAAAATAATCTCGGTAAGAGTGTTGAATGTGAAATAACCCATTTAAGGGGAGTTTCCAGAGGGCATACGCTAAGTAGAAAAACTGTGCCAGGTAAGCACTACTGTTACGAACAAACGGTGGGATATCGCACCAGATCCAGTTTGGAATCAAACGAGGCGCTTTTTTCGGTAAGAATTGATAGAACTTTTCTCCCCAGTCGGAAATTTGATAGTAAAGGGTATAAGGAACTTGTAACAGCGCGATCGCGCCAGAAACAAGAAATAAAGGCGAAGATCGAATCATTGCTATCTCACCAGCTAATAACGTGATCACTTCTTCCTCATTCAGTTGCTTAAATAATCCTTCACTAATAATGATGCGAGCATTTTTAGGGCGTTGTCCGTAGCTAAAAATAACCGGTACAGTTGTGGGTAAAAGTCCGAAAGTGGGTAACGGGATTTTTTGCTGGCGACAATAAGTTTGTAAGAATTTGGCAGCCGCTGGACAACGAGTGGTTATTTTGTAGAGAGGAAACGGCTGACAGTGATAAACCATTTTCAGTAAAAGATTAAGTAGCGTTCCCGAAAAGAGAAACACAATGCCAATAAAAATTAGTAGCGTCACTGTCGGATCGCGATAAAAAGGTTGAAAAGGACGAATACTAGGCAACTCAACCAACAAAGTATTGGTTGCGCTCATGAACAGTTGAATCGAGAAGTCAAAGACGATCCAAAATGCAATTAAACTGATTAAAATTCGTCGCCAGAACGGAGAAAAGGAAGGGCGCTTTAGCGGTTTCCAGTTTTTCGGTTTCGGTGCATTGCGCCATTCGATTCGACTCGGCGGAAGTGAGGGGGGTTCGGAAACAGTTTCTGCTTTGGCTTGAGTTTGAGCAACTGGGTTGAGGTGTCTCGGCTGCGGTTGAGACTGACCAATGGTCGCAGCAGGAGAGGCATCTTCTTGATCAGCTGAAGTTTGTTCTGTTTTTGCTTGAGAAATAACAGGAGAGGGTGGCGTATCGGCAACAAAACCCGTTAGGTTTAAGTTACTTTGAGCTTGCTGAAATTGATTGAGCTGTGTCGTTGCCCAAACTTGATCTTTGACAGCACCTGTCTGTTGGATTGCTTGACAGATCCGAATCGCTTCTTGGCTGTTGCCATTGTGTTCATAAGCAGAAACGAGTAACCGTTGCGCAGCAGCCAAAAGACTAGAATCGGTGGTATTGTCGCAGACAGCTTGCAAGTGCGCGATCGCGCTTTCGTAATCGCCTGTGGTTAAAGCCTTTTCTCCCGCACGTAACCCTTCTTCCTGTGATGAAACACTCATCTGTTTTGCCTCAGTGATCTCATTACTCTCAATTATAGGAAGAGTGCCCCCTTGCTGGGTTGCTAGCCACTCAATTTAATCCCGACTTTTTTAGTCGGGTTTAGTTGTCGGCGCGATCGCGCTGTGTTAGTATCGAGCGAATTGAAATGTAAAAAGGAGAGAAAACCCATGGCTCTTGCAACTGAAACCGCCAATGCCAAACCCACCTACACCAAATTAGTTTCCAAAGAAGGCGGCACTGAGTACGATTTACAGCCCCTCCACGTTTGCGAAGAAACTTTTGCCCCTTTAGAAGTTGCTTATGACTACGACGCCATTCGCGCTCAAGTCAGCCGGGAAAGCATTGCCGCAGGTCCCAAGTCCATTTGGCGTTACAAACCCTTTTTACCCGTTACAGGCGAGGTCATCGATGTGGGCACTGGCATGACCCCCTTAATTAAGTCCAACCGCTTAGCCCGTCGCTTAGGCTTAAAAGAGCTTTATATTAAAAACGATGCGGTGAATATGCCCACCCTGAGCTTTAAAGACCGTGTTGTTTCGGTTGCCCTGAGCAAAGCGAGAGAGTTTGGCTTTTCTACCGTTTCTTGTGCCAGTACCGGCAACCTTGCTAACTCAACAGCAGCGATCGCAGCGAGTGCAGGTCTAGAATGTTGTGTCTTTATTCCTGCCGATCTCGAAGCCGGGAAAGTTTTAGGAACTTTGATTTATAACCCCACTGTCATGGCGGTCAAAGGCAACTACGACCAAGTGAACCGTCTCTGTAGCGAAGTGGCTAACGGTTATGGCTGGGGGTTTGTCAATATTAACCTTCGTCCCTACTACTCTGAAGGCTCGAAAACACTGGGTTACGAAGTGGCTGAACAACTCGGTTGGAAACTACCGGATCATGTGGTTGCGCCCTTAGCTTCCGGTTCTCTCTATACAAAAATTTATAAAGGCTTCCAAGAATTTGTAAAAACCGGGTTAGTCGAAGATCAATCCGTTCGTTTCAGTGGGGCGCAAGCCGAAGGCTGTTCTCCCATTTCCCAAGCCTTTAAAGAAGGACGTGACTTTATTACGCCGGTTAAACCCAACACGATTGCGAAATCCATTGCGATTGGTAACCCAGCCGATGGCGTTTATGCCTTAGATGTTGCCCGTAAAACAAACGGCAATATTGAAGATGTCACCGATGCTGAAATCATTGAAGGCATTCAACTCTTAGCCGAAACCGAAGGAATCTTTACTGAAACCGCTGGCGGAACCACCATCGCTGTTTTGAAAAAACTCGTGGAAGCCGGCAAAATTGATCCCGAAGAAAGCACCGTTGCTTATATCACCGGTAATGGACTGAAAACCCAAGAAGCAGTACAAGGCTATATTGGCGAACCCTTTGCCATTGACCCCAATTTAGATAGCTTTGAGCGCGCTTGGCAACGGTCTCGCACCCTTGATCGTCTGGAGTGGCAACAAGTGTTAGTATAATTTCTTGTCCCTCTTGGCAAAGTGGTTAACACTCAGTAACCAAGAGAAACCCTTCAACTCATTACCGATAAATTTCAAAAACCAATGAGCGTCAAAGTTTTAGTTCCGACAGTTTTACAAAAATATACTGACAACCAAGCGGTTCTCGAATGCAATGGCAGTAGTGTCAAAGAATTAGTGGAAACCCTCGAACAAAGCTATCCTGGCTTCAAAGGGCGGTTGCGGGATGATGAGGGAAAACTGCGTCGCTTCCTCAACTTCTACGTCAATAGCGAGGATATCCGCTTCCTGGAAAACGAAAAAACCTCTTTGCAAGATGGGGATGAGGTGAGTATCGTGCCCGCCGTTGCCGGGGGATGAACCGTTAAGATATCAGTGAAGAGGAATTCAGGCAATGCTTGTTCGCGTAAAGGATCGCGCGTGAACATAATCAAGTTGCGCGATCGCGAGTCCTCTCTCACTTCCGATTAACAAGACGAAAAAGATTAAGATATCGTTATTTGAGTTAAGGTCTATGTCTGAAGAAGAAAAGTCTAAGCAAGGCAGCAAATCAGGTTCCTCTGCCAAGAAAAAAGAAGAAGAACCCCCAATTGAAGATAAACCCTTTCCGGAATTTATCGAGCAACATTACGAACCCGCGCTGAAAGAAGCCTTAAGCGAACAAGGGATCAAAGATTTAGAACTCGAATTTAAAAAAGAGCAATTCCCTCTTCCTGGCGCTGATGAATGTTCTCAAGTCATTGGTCGCTGGGATGGGGGAAAACGTCGTTTTAATGTTTATTTTTTAGATGACGATATCAGTGGACAAAAAGCATTTTCTTATACAGCCAGTGATTCTCCTCCCAGTACCATTGAGTCATTTATGATTGACGAGCGTAAAGTGAACCTAGAGTTACTCGTGATGTACACTGTGCAGCGCTTAAATGGACAAAAATGGTTGGCTCGTAATTAAACCGCTCCTGTCAGTACTTAGCCCACAAGATCTGCGAGATGGGGGATTCTATCTTTGTGGAAGATCTTGATGATCGTACCTCTGCTAAAGGAATGTTTCGGAAGCCGATGCTTGATGCCGGATTTGGTCAGTTCCGGAGCTTTCTCAAGTGGGTGTGCTAGCAAAGAGGGAAGTTCTTTGCAGAAGGAGATGCCAGACAGAGGAACAAGCCAACAATGTCCGAACTGTGGAATCGAGTGGGATAAAGACTGGTTGGTTTGTTGGCATAACTGCGAGTGTGGCTACTCAAAAATAGGGATGTGGCAGCCGCCGAAGTAATCCGGAACCAAGGAATAGAAAATCGCTTCCCCGTGGGCTACGGGGAACGGAAACTGCCTTCTGAAAAGTCCTTGTCGCTCGGGGTTTCCCTAAGCGATTATACCGGACGCAGCGTACCGTACTGTCGAGGCAATTGCTAGGTAAGTGCTACAAAGGAAAGCCCAATCGTGAGCTTGGGAAGCTGATACTCAATCAGAGATTACGGAGTCGGAGGATGCCACTCCATAGATATAAGTGGATCTACACAAAAAAATCTGCTATAGTAAATCGCAAATGATCGTTGTGCTTTTAGGGAAAAATAACTACCACCTCAATCGTTTTTGCGAAATAAGACATAGATTGTTTACACCTTTATCAACAACTGTCGAGTTATTCATCGTTTTAGCACATTTCAGTCACGCTGTTTATGTAATTTTCTAAAAATAAATTAATGATCTAAGTCACTTTTTGGTAATATATAAATTAACTTAAGTTGGATACAGATATCATTAACCCTAGGAGAATAAATCATGCCGAATAAACGCAGTCGTTATAACAAGACTCCCAAATTCTACTGTCCGTATTGCGGAGAAAGACTATGGCGTTCCGGCAGTAAGAAGCACCATATTTATTACGAAGATGCGGCTAGCATTAAAAAAAACGTTGGTATGTCCAGCAAAAAAGCGAAATTTATGGAGATGAAAGGGGTGTATGTTGATAGTAATTCTTGGCTAGAGCAATTTTTCTGTCGTGAAGATAGTCACGTATGGATGTTAGTTTCCAAGCGTGAGAATGGCACCTATCAAGCAAGGCTTGCCGAACCTCATCACTGGAAACGATCAACTAATACTATCGATCCCGATCATCCTAATCCTTCGGTTAGCGAATATACCTATCGTGCTAGCCGAGGACGACGAGCTTAATTAAAGTACAGCCAGCAATTGATCGACTAAATACTGTAGATGCTCCGGTTGATGAGTTGCCATTAGAGAAATCCGAATGCGACTAAAGGGAACAGTTGGTGGACGAATTGCCGGAGCAAAAATCCCTTTCTGTTGTAAGTTTTCTGAGAGTTGTACCGCTTCTCGGGGATGATCGAGACGAAGACAAAGAATCGGCGATTGCGACGGAAGTAGCGGTAAATCAGCAAGGGCATTCTTTAAATACTGGATATGATGCCAGAGTTGCTGACGGCGGAGCGGTTCCTCACGGACAATCTTAATCGCAGCAAGAGCGGCAGCAGTATCTGCAGGAGACAAGCCGGTGGTATAAATCCAACTCGGAGCGCGATTGCGCAGAAACTCAATTAAGGGTCGAGAACCGGCAACATAACCCCCAAGACTGCCCAAAGCTTTACTCAGGGTTCCCATTTGAATAAGGGCGCGATGACTGCAATTAAAATAATTAACACATCCGCCACCATTTTCTCCCATCACTCCTGTAGCATGGGCTTCATCTACTAACACCATTGCTTGATACTTGGCAGCGATATCCAATAATTCTGGTAGCGGACAAATATCCCCATCCATACTAAACACAGTATCGGTGAGGATGAGACAACGTCGATAAGAAGCGCGGTAAGTGCTGAGTTGCTGTTCTAAATCTTCCAAATTGCAATGCTTGTAGTCAATGACTTTCCCCCCAGTCAAAACGGCACCCTTTTTCAGACTGGAGTGATTATATTGATCCGCTAGAATCAAATCTCGCAAACCCACAAGGGCAGTAATTGTTCCTAAGTTCGCTAAGTACCCTGAACTAAACACCAAGGCATCTTCCGTTTGTTTCAGTTGCGCGATCGCGCTTTCCAACTCACTATGAAGGGGACGATGTCCACTGAGTAACCGCGAACCTGTACTACCCGTTCCATAGCGCTGAATGGCTGCCGTTGCTGCTGCAATTAAACGTTCATCTCCCGCTAATCCCAGATAGTCATTACTGGCAAAATTAAGTAAGGATTGTCCTTCCACTTCAATCACAGGACCAGGAGAACTTTCAACATTTTTTATGGTGCGATACCACCCGGCTTTCTCAATTGTTAAGAGCGATTTTTCAATCCAATCATATGCAGAATTTTCGACCATTGACTTAATATAACTACTGATTGCTATCGTTATTTGATATCAGTTAAAGTTGATCCCTTTTTAAGTCATTTAATGTTAAAAACTCCAATTCAGACCACTTCCCAATGGCATGGTGTTCTTAAACTTGCCTATCAACAAAAGGATAATCAGACAAAACCAATAGAAACTTACGCGCAAGCACCCTACAAACTCCAGCGTCCATTTTATCCCGAAGGAGAACAGACCTGTTATAGCACAATTCTCCATACTGCAGGGGGGATGGTCGGTGGGGATCAACTTTCCCAGTCCATCCAGTTACAACCTGAAACTCATGCGGTGATTACCACTGCAGCAGCCAGTAAAATTTATCGCAGTAATGGCTTAACGGCTGCTCAAAAGATCAACATCAAAGTGGGAGAAAAAGCTTGCTTAGAATATCTTCCTAGAGAAACTATTATCTTTAATGGCGCAGAATATCAGCAACAGTTACAAGTGAATCTTGCTTCTACGGCAACTTGGTTGGGTTGGGAAATTGTCCGGTTTGGCCGTTCAGCCAGAGGCGAACAGTTTTTGCAAGGTAATTGGCGATCGCGCACGGAAGTTTGGCAAAATGGACAGCTCATTTGGGTTGATTGTCCATACTTACCAGGCGGAAAAGCGGTTTTACAAAGTCCGCATGGTTTAGCGGGTTATCCGTTAATCGGCACCTTAGTCTGGTTAGGCAAGCCTGTTTCCTCAGAAATGCTCGCGCAAGTGCGTCATTTGTGGGATGAAATGGAAACCACAGGAGAAGCTGGCACAACCTCCTTAATGTCAGGAGTGTTGTGTCGTTATCGCGGAAATTCTCGTGCTGAGGTGATAAACTGGTTTACTAATCTTTGGCGGCTCTTCCGTCAATGGGACGGAAAACAAACCCCTGTTACGCCTCGGGTTTGGCAGGTTTAATTATGCAGTTATTTGTTTTTCTATGCAACTTTCACCTCAAGAAAAAGATAAATTATCTATTTTTACCGCAGCATTACTTGCGGAACGACGCAAGGCAAAAGGCCTGAAACTCAACTATCCCGAAGCCGTTGCTTATATCTCTGCCGGGCTGCTAGAAGGGGCACGAGAAGGGCGTTCCGTTGCTGAATTAATGAGTTATGGCAAAACTTTACTCACCCGCGATGATGTCATGGAAGGGATTCCGGAAATGGTCGAGGAAGTCCAAATTGAAGCCACCTTTCCTGATGGGACAAAGTTAGTTACCGTTCACAATCCAATTGTTTAAGACAAATCATGATACCAGGAGAAATGCAGATTCAAGCCGGAACAATTGAACTGAATCAAGGTCGTCGTTTAATGACGATTACGGTTGCTAACAGCGGCGATCGCCCCATTCAGATCGGGTCACATTTTCACTTTTATGAGGTGAATCCGGCGTTACAGTTTGACCGCGAAGCAACCAAAGGGATGCGTTTGAATATTCCAGCAGGAACCGCCATTCGCTTTGAACCTGGAGATGATCGGGAAGTGGAGTTAGTCGCGATCGCGGGTCGTCGAGAAATTTATGGCTTTAATGGCTGGGTCAATGGGAAAGTTGATTCCTAATGCTGGTCATTAGGGCAAACTCGCTTGCCAAGCCTTTGGTAAAATGAAAGCCAATTAACCCCAGAAGAGGGATAATGCGTAGCTGAAACAAAACCGGAACGCCACATCAGAAGACTGCTCAAACGAGGGATTGATTCTGATTTTCTGCCGTTTGTTAGGGGTTATAGCCTTAGAAGTGATTTCCAATTTAATTACACTCCAGAAAGCTCTTTTTTGCGGCACTTCCCTTAAAATTTGATTGGAGATTCAAGAACCCATTCAATTATGAGTTATCGCATGGAACGGCAAGCCTACGCCGAAACTTTTGGTCCCACAACCGGTGATCGCGTGCGTTTGGCAGATACAGAATTATTCATTGAAGTAGAACAAGATTTCACCACTTATGGCGAAGAGGTAAAATTTGGCGGTGGCAAAGTGATCCGCGATGGCATGGGACAATCCCCAATTTCTCGTGCGGAGGGCGCAGTGGATGTGGTGATTACCAATGCTCTGATCCTGGATTGGTGGGGAATTGTGAAAGCGGATGTTGGGATTAAAGACGGTCGCATCTTCAAGATTGGCAAAGCTGGCAATCCCTATATTCAAGATAATGTCGATATTATTATTGGTCCCAGTACCGAAGCGGTGGCGGGGGAAGGGATGATCTTGACTGCTGGGGGAATTGATAGCCATATCCACTTTATCTGTCCGCAACTGATTGAAACCGCGATCGCGTCTGGCATTACCACGATGTTTGGCGGCGGAACCGGTCCGGCTACGGGAACTAATGCCACTACCTGTACCCCGGGATCTTGGAATCTCCACTGGATGCTACAAGCTGCCGAAGCCTTCCCGGTGAACTTAGGCTTTTTTGGCAAAGGCAATAGTTCCCAACCCCAAGGACTGGAAGAACAGGTCGTCGCTGGGGCGATGGGCTTAAAACTCCACGAAGACTGGGGAACCACACCTGCTGCCATTGATACCTGTCTTTCAGTGGCTGATCGCTATGATGTCCAAGTTGCCATCCATACTGATACGCTCAACGAAGCGGGGTTTGTGGAAGATACTATCAATGCTTTTAAAAATCGCACCATCCACACCTACCACACAGAAGGCGCAGGTGGGGGTCACGCCCCAGATATTATCAAAGTTTGCGGTCAGAAAAATGTTCTCCCCTCTTCCACGAATCCCACCCGCCCTTACACCACGAATACCCTAGAAGAACATCTGGATATGCTAATGGTCTGTCACCATTTAGACCGCAATATCCCGGAAGATGTGGCATTTGCTGAATCGCGGATTCGTCGAGAAACCATTGCCGCAGAAGATATTTTGCATGATTTGGGGGCATTTAGCGCGATCGCGTCCGATTCCCAAGCGATGGGGCGTGTCGGGGAAAATATTATTCGGACTTGGCAAACCGCCCACAAAATGAAAGTGCAGCGAGGCTTACTGCCTTCACCGGAAAACAGCAGTGAAACTCACGATAACTTCCGTGCCAAACGCTATGTTGCCAAACACACCATTAACTCTGCGATTATGCACGGCATTAGCCATGAAGTGGGTTCCATTGAAGAAGGGAAACTGGCAGACTTGTGCTTGTGGAAACCCAGTTGTTTCGGCGTCAAACCGGAAATTGTCATGAAAGGGGGCGCGATCGCGTATGCGCAAATGGGAGATGCCAACGCCAGTATTCCCACTCCACAACCCATCGAAATGCGTCCTATGTTCGCTAGTTATGGACGCGCCATTGCTAGTACCTCTCTCACCTTCGTCTCCCAAGCGGGAATGGAAGCCAACCTTGGACAACAACTGGGGTTAGAAAAAACTTTAGTGCCTGTTCGTAATACCCGCCAGATTGGGAAAGCTGAGATGAAACTCAACGCTGCCCTTCCTAATATTGAAGTAGATCCAGAAACTTACGAAGTGCGGGCGGATGGGG
The DNA here is from genome assembly GCA_009909085.1 of Cyanobacteria bacterium GSL.Bin1. Taxonomy (NCBI): domain Bacteria; kingdom Bacillati; phylum Cyanobacteriota; species Cyanobacteria bacterium GSL.Bin1. The sequence continues at coordinate 15,381 of JAAANX010000200.1, forward strand.
AACTTTTAACCTGTGAACCCGCCACGACTTTACCGATGGCGCAGCGGTATTTTCTGTTTTAAAGCTTCCTAGGGAATTAACTTGGGCTGGCTCAAAAAAGTAGCAAACGCTGTTGAGATGAGGCGTTTAGTAATGGTTTCCCCCTGGTTGTGAAAAATCTCCCTCTCACCTTTGCCTCTTCTCCCAAACTCCACTCGCCAATTGTGACTGATTCGGTGATTCCTACCGATCTCGGAGGGGGGCACATTTCCCAATTACTCTTAACAAAGATTGCAACTTCTAGTTGTTCAGACTAAGTCTTTCGTATCAGGTAATACCCCCCGAAAATCAATCCTACTAAGTTCGGCATCCAAACACTCAAAACGATAGGGATCATACTCCATGCACTTAAATATTTAAGAAGAAACTGGAGTAAATAATAAGCCGAAACAATTATAAGAGCGATTCCTAAGCTATTTGATTTCCGTCTGACGTCTGTAGTAATACCAATAGAAGAACCTAAAAAAGCAAACATACAGCAAGATAAAGGTAAAGCGTATCTTTCTTGAATACTAATTTTTAACTTTTTAATTTTTTTAATTTGCCCCGTAGGTTTAATAATGCCCAATTGTTGATAGAGCTCAAGAAGATTCATCTCTCTATGATCTCGATAAAAGTTGGCATAGTCAAGAATTTTTTTGGTGAACTGAAGAGGCAACTTGTCAAAGCACTTAACTTGTTCATATAAGTCTTGGGAATTAATCAGATATTGACATCCCTTTAACAGTTGCCATACCTGCTGATCTTCATTCCATTCTGCTTGTTGAGAAACGATAATTTCTTGTAAGTTTTGATGATGATATTTGAGTAAATAAACTTCCTGCATTTGCTGACCGTCAAATCGATCAGCAAAAAATAAAAACTGCAAATTAGATTGAGATTTCTCCGTTTGATATTGTTGATAAATTAAGTTCCGATTATTATATTTAGCTAACTGGGCTCGCTCGACATTCCATTCTTTTTCTAGAAGCATCGCTGCTTTGTAATTAGCAGGAGGTACAATGACTTCTTGGAAAATAAACATCATTCCTGCTATTACCAAACTAATTAAAATAACGGGACTAACGATTCTAAATGAGTGAACGCCCAGACTACGTAGAGCAAGAATTTCATTCTTAGCGGAAAGGTTACTGTAGGTAAACAGCGCTGCGGATAAAAGAGTAAAAGGTAACCCTAAGGTAATAAAAGCGGGTAACTTAAATAAGTGTACATAAGCAGCAACCGAAAAGGGTAAACTATCACGAGTGACAAACTTAACTTGCTCAAACGTAAGACCAACCACTTCTCCCAAAGTTGTATAAACTGCTAAAAAAAAATTAGAGGAAAGATTAATTGTTTGAAAAGGTAGCGATCCAACAATGAGATTTTTGAGAACATGAGTTAACTTTGTCTTAGTAAGGTGGATAATCCCCACCCTACCATTTACTTCAATTATGAAACGGCCTTACCTCAATATTGGGTGGAATGCGAAGCTAAGCGTCTGCTACGATAGCGTAATCCCCAGTTTCTCCAGGGGTCTCTGTTTCAACAGAGAGTCCGTAAGAAATACCGTCTTGAATGTCAAAGTCAAGGAAAGTGACTTGATATGTTATGTCACCTATTTCCTGTTCCTGTGATGGTGTCGCAGAATCAATAACTTCACCGGTTTCATTATTCAGCAGAAAAATAACAGGATTAAAGTCATTTGACACTACACCTACCTCTACCGTATCTCCGAGATTTAATCCGAAATTACCAGCAGCGATTGGTTGACCTAATATTTCATCAATGTCATCGAAATAATACTTTTCATCTTCATTGCCATCGCAACAGTAGAAAGAGTCATCCGTAGAAATTTCTTCGACTAGACCACGGTCACTATCAACATCTATCTCATAGTCGTTAACAAGATTAGGATTTTGTGTCTCTAATTGTAGGAAATAGTCATCTCCTGGTTGTACAAAGAGACTACCAGGATTCTCTAGGAAATCAATTCCCAAATCGTCTGCTATATCAGCGACACTTACACGATCGTTACTTTCTATAACTCCACTTCCAATTACTTCTTCCTGTTGAAACTGTTGGTCCCCATTTTTATCGATACCGTAAGAAATTTCGACCGTTCCATCAAGTACGGTTCTTTCAGTAAAGATATCATCAAACAAGTCTAGACTTTCTAGAATAGAATCTTCTACCTCTCCTAGTAAACCCGCATCTTTAGGCGGGGCAGTGAAAAGATAAGTATCTGAAGGATTGTCTTGATTCAGCGTACCCTCTAGTTCAAAGAAAAAGCCTGTGCCGAGATTGTCTGGATTTTGATTTGTACTCATGATTAATCACTCCTAACTTCATAAATTACTAAAGAACAAAAACAACAATGAAGTGAGACTAAAGGTTCTCTCTTTCTTGACAACGCTCTTCGTCAGTTGGACATTCCTCCACCTCAGGAGAATCATCGTTGTCATCGTCGCCATTACTCGAACCGTTGCCACTACAAGCATTAGTCAGCACAACGAGACAGAGTAATAAGAGAAGTTGAAAAAAGCTGAGAGAAGAAAATTTCCGGTTTGCGCTTCTAGCCATCGATAAATTACCTCACTACCGTAAAATCACTCAATTAATTAAGTGATTAAAATCAATTTACTTCCTCAAGGCTACCAACGATAAATAAATCTGTAAAGTGATTTAGAGCAACTTTATTTCATAGAAATCTAATAAAAACCTAATCCCCTCTCTCATAAAGAATTCATACAAAAATGTTTTTAATCACTTCAGTCTAAGATTTTTCTCATCAGGACACTGAAGTTGATTTTTGTTGTCGTGAGTAGGCAAGCACATTCAGCGCGATGATTCCTAGAAGACTAGAAGAAGGGAAACTGGCTGACTTGTGCTTGTGGAAACCCAGTTGCTTTGGCGTGAAACCAGAAATTGTAATCAAAGGGGGCGCGATCGCGTATGCGCAAATGGGAGATGCCAACGCCAGTATTCCCACTCCACAACCCATCGAAATGCGTCCTATGTTTGCTAGTTATGGACGCGCGATCGCTAGTACCTCTCTCACCTTTGTCTCCCAAGCGGGAATGGAAGCCAACCTTGGACAACAACTGGGGTTAGAAAAAACTTTAGTGTCTGTTAGAAATACCCGCAATATTGGGAAAGCTGAGATGAAACTCAACGCTGCTCTACCTGAGATTGAAGTGGATCCAGAAACTTACGAAGTGCGGGCGGATGGGGAACTATTAACCTGTGAACCCGCGACAACTCTACCTATGGCACAACGATATTTCTTATTTTAGGGTTTTCTGTTGAGTTAATTTCGATCATTTCCCAATTAACTAAGGTCTGTCACTCCATGCAATTAACCCCATATCGCTTTCCCTCTCCCTTAATTGTGATTGTCTCGACTCTCTTCTGGACAAGTCTGACTAGTATTGCCAGTGCTACCCCCCTTGCATCAACCGTTTTGGAGAGGGAAATGATTTCCTCTGGTGATCATCAGCTGCCTTTAGAGCGCAATCGTCAACTCGCTCAATTGTTTTACCCAAAACCCAGCGAGAATCAAACGATTCAAGTGATTGGAATTGGTGAAGCTAGCCAAAGCGCTGATCGCGCTGCTTTTACCATACGTTTTACACCAAAAGGAGACAGTCCTTCTTCTTTAGAAGGGATGGGAGTCCCGATATCGATGGCAGACCTTGAACCCTTTGTTGATGCTTTAAAGGCGGAAGGGATAGCGGTGAGTGAAACCCAAATAGCACAATCAAACCCGCAGATGTTGCCATTTCCACTTCCAGGGAACTCTGATTCAGATGGTACAGCGATTATGGTCTCGCTTGAGAATCCCCAACCTGAAGATCTAGACAACGTAATAGAGATCATTCGGACTGTAGAAAAACAGAGTGATCGCTTGAGTTTGAAAACAGCTGAGGTACAGTTCGAGTTAGACAACTGCACTGGGCTAGAGCAAGAAACCTATCAAGCAGCAGTGAAGGATGCCCAAAATCGAGCCCAAGCCATTGCTGACTCCATTGGAGCTACCCTTGATATCCCTGCGGTATCAGAACCCTTTTATTCCCTTGCCTTACCCGGTTGTTCGATAAAAACGTTCTCCTTTTTAAATGAACCGCAAACCTACGAACCCGGCATGGCAACAGAGTTGCAGATCACTCGTCAACTCTTTTTCACCTATCCGATTACTAAAGCATTGCAATAGCAGAAATTGTGAACAGGTTGCGGCACCATACCATTTGACTGCCAACTTTATTTAGGGATTTAATTAACCCCACTTCCTAAGACAAATAAACTGAGTAACGTCCCAGTATTCCATAAACTGTGAACGATCATTGAAGCGAGAATATTGCGCGATCGCGTATACACGATGCCTAAAACTAAACCTAACGCCGTTAACGGTAAAACTTCCGATAAGCTCAAATGGGCAATAGAAAAGAGCAAACTACTCAAGACAATTGCGCCCCACACGGGAAAGTAGCGGGTGAGAGAGGGGAGAAAAAAGCCGCGGAAAATCATCTCTTCAAACAGAGGTGCAGCAATGGCAGCAGTGCTAAAAAAGATCAACAGCGCGATCGGATCTTGGGCTTTTACCGCCAAAAATAAGAGAGGATTACTGCCCCCTTGTCCTTGCCAAATTTGCTGGTTCACAATCGAGATAATTACAACTAAAGGAATTGCCGCTAAATAGCCCCCAATTCCCCAAACCAGCCAGTTATTGCCCCTAAATTGAAACCAACCTTCTGGCAGCGGTAAATAATCACGGATGGAAAAATAAAGGACGGTTAGCCCCCCTGCGGTCATTAAAAAATAGGTTACTAAGACAAATAAAGCCTTCCCCCGAATTGCCCAACCCGTAGGATTAATGCCAGCAATGCCAATCACTAACGGCAGTAAAATTTGACCAATAAAGAAAAAGCCGACCACTAAAACTTGCCAAGTCACTTCCCAATTCCAAGGCGTTTCCCACTTCACATCGGCGTTGGTTGCTAGCACAGCGTCTTTCCCTTGAATCAGCCATTGGCTGAGGAAGAAAAGTAATAAACCAAAGCCAATTAAGCCGCCAATTAAGGGTAAACCCGTCACAATTCCTAACTTGAATAGTGCCCGTTCTGCTTTTTCTTGCCGCGTTGCTTGCAGAGTCGTCAGTGCGGTTTGATTCTCTTCTAACTCATACAGTCGGCTGAGGGCTTCATCTTGAAACCAACCATCGAGACCATTTTTGATTTCGGTTTCTGCGGTATCTGCAATTTGCGGGGGGGTTTGCCATAATCCAGACAACATACTAGCAGTACGAGAAATTTCTTGAAAGCGAGAGCTTTCGGAAAACTCCTGTTGTACTCCTTGCCAAGTTTTTAATGCAGTTGTAATGTTGCCCTGTTTCGCTTGTAAAATCCCAATTTTTAACTCTAATTCAGCAATAAAACCATTAAGTTCTTGAATCGCTGCTGTTAACTGCTGTTGCTGCGGGGACAAATCAGGGACTTGCGCAAGACTTATCTCTGAGGTATCACTCAGTAAACTCTCTCCTGACAATTCTTTTAATTGTGCTTTGAGATCTGAGCGTCGGCTTTTAGCAAACTCTAACGTTTCTTCATACTTTTGCTGGGCATCGGCATAGGGGGTTTCTCCTAATACCGCTTGGGAAGATAGCTGAGAATTTTCACTGCCAGTATCTAAAGCAGTAACATGCAAGGCAAGATTAACTTGGTATAGTTCTAATCGTGCTTGAATTTGCGGCTGGGAAAGGCTACTCCCTAAAGATAGAATAATTTTACCCACTGCAAATAGGGTCAGGATAATTAAGATAAAGCGTTTCAGGGTCATACGATCAACGATTGTGGCAAGGGGCTTCCCACCGATTGTAACTGATACGGAGGATAGAGAAGGAGATGGGGAGAGGGGAGAAAAGAATCAAAACCGACCACTGACTGTTCAATTTTCCGACCTCGATTTGAGCAGTGATGCGGGTCTTCTCCTAGCATTTCAAGCCGAAGAACAGGTACAGATCTTCCTCAAACCCCATACGGCTGATATCGAGGTAGAGGTCTAACTCGGGATGATAGTACAACCAGTCTTGATAACGTTGCCAGAGAGCAGTCTTGTCCATAGTGATTCTTAACTAATTAGCGATCGCGCAAAAAACAGAGTAATCAATTGTGAGTCTTAAAAATTCAGGCTTCGGGTCGATCGCGCAAGGGAGAAGGAAGATGAGCGCGATCGCCCAACCGTTGCAGTAAGGGCCCATGAATATCAAACTTGACAATACTAAGGGCAGATACCGGCATAAAAATGCGATCGCGATAGCGACCCAAATCAATGCCTAACAAACTGCACAGCAGAATCCGAATCGTCGCCTTATGAGACACCACCAGCACCTGACCATCCGGATACTTTTCCTCAATTTCCGCAATCACTAAAGCCGCCCGACTCGCCACTTGCACCGCCGTTTCCCCACCCGTCGGCGGATTCCAAGCCGGTTCGGTCAACCAACTAATATAATCATCAGCATAAAGCTCTTTCACCGTCTCCGGCGTCTGATCCTCCCATTTGCCGTAGTTGAGCTCTCGAATCCCCTCGCGCAATTGCATTTCCAACCCCGTTGCCTCACACAGGGGTTTTGCTGTCGCGATCGTCCGTTTCATCGGACTAGCAAAAACCGCACGCCAAGGAAGGGAACGGTAAGCCTCCGCAAAAGCTTGCGCCATTTCCAACCCTTCTGCCGTCAATTCCGGATCCAGGACTCCGCAATATCCTCCCGTTTGGCTGTGGGTGGTCTCACCATGACGTAGAAAATATAAATGTAAACTCATTTCTTTTCCGAAGCAACTGAACAACATCAATCAGGAAAGGGAGAGTTGGTTGTGGGTTCAATCTTCCCCCAGCCATTCTCTCCCCAATCACGCGCTAACGATTAAGAACGGGAACTATCATAAGGCCATTTCCAGTTGACAATCTCCGGTTGATCTCGTCCTTCTTCAAAGGCATAGTTGAGATGCTCAATAATTTGATTCTGCATCCGTTCTTTGACATAAGCAGCAGCCGAACGCAGTTTCGGCACCCGTTCAATCACATCAATCACTAAATTAAAGCGATCAATCTGGTTTCGGATCGCCAATTCTAACGGCGTATTAATATTGCCCTCTTCCTTATAACCGCGCACATGAATCCGATCTTGATTGGTGCGTCGGTAAACCAACTTGTGAATTAACCAGGGATAACCATGGAAATTAAAGATCACTGGCTTATCCGGGGTAAACAGATCATCAAAATCTGTATTGGAAAGACCATGGCTATGTTCTTGTTCGGACTGCAATTTGTAGAGATCCACCACATTAATGAAACGGACTTTTAAGTGAGGAAATTCTTCCCGCAGAATCGCGGTTGCGGCCAGAGATTCCATCGTCGGAATATCCCCACAGCACGCCATCACCACATCCGGTGCATCCGGTTCCGTTCCACAATCGTCATTACTTGCCCATTCCCAAATGCCAATGCCTTTGGTGCAGTGTTGAATCGCTTCTTCCATGGTTAAATACTGCAAGTGCATCTGCTTGTCGGCGATGATGACATTGACGTAATCGGTACTGCGCAAACAGTGATCGGCGACGGAGAGGAGACAGTTGGCGTCTGGGGGTAAATAAATCCGAGCAACATCGGGACTCTTATTCGTAACTAAATCAATGTAACCGGGATCTTGATGGCTAAAGCCGTTGTGATCCTGTCGCCAGACCACCGAAGATAAGAGGATATTCAAGGAAGCAACTGGCGCGCGCCAGGGAACCTCATTTTTACAAATATCCAACCACTTGGCGTGTTGGTTGAACATGGAATCTACCACATGGGCAAAGGCTTCATAGGTGTGGAACAGACCGTGGCGACCGGAGAGGAGATACCCTTCCAGCCAGCCCTGTAAGGTATGCTCACTCAACATTTCCATGACGCGACCGTCCGGCGAGAGTTCACTGCCATCGGCATCTTCGGGGAGGTAGTTCGCCAACCAGGTTTTCTTACTCACTTCATAAATTGGGTGCAGACGGTTCGATGCGGTTTCATCCGGACCAAATACACGGAATTTGGTCAGATTTTTCGCCATCACATCCCGGAGAAAATACCCCATTACTTTGGTATTTTCCACTTCGACGGTTCCGGGCTTGGGCACTTGCACCCCATAGTCGCGGAAGTTGGGAAGAGACAACTCTTTACGAACGACACCCCCATTTGCAATCGGATTAGCACTCATCCGGCGCTGACCGGTTGGGGCTAATTCTTTTAGTTCTGGAATCAGGGTGCCGTTCTCATCAAACAGTTCTTCGGGCTTGTAGCTTTTCATCCATTCTTCCAGCAGCTTAACGTGCTCGGGATTGCTGTGCATTCCGCCCATGGGAACTTGGTGTGCCCGCCAGAAGCCTTCCACTTTATGACCGTCCACCTCTTGGGGACCCGTCCACCCTTTCGGGGTGCGTAAAATAATCATCGGCCAACGCGCCATTTTCGCTACGCCACTGGTCCGCGCTTCGGTTTGAATACTGCGGATTTGGTTGACACACGCTTCGAGGGTGGCTGCCATCTTTTGGTGCATCTCTTCTGGGTCTGACCCTTCCACAAAGTAGGGGGTATAACCATAGCCCCGGAAAAGATACTCTAAGTCTTCGGGGT
>JAAANX010000201.1 GCA_009909085.1 Cyanobacteria bacterium GSL.Bin1
TGCCATAAGCAGCGGGTCCCGGATATGCCCCTGCTGAAGCGGGTCCCACTCGATACCGTGATCCATCAAACTCAACAATCGAACCCCCTCCTGCAGCCACAGTATGAATTGCCATCATGGGGGTTTTCAGTCGCACTCCCGCAATTTCGGTTTCTAAACTGCGTTCGTATTCCCCGGCATAGTGGGCGACATCGGTAGAGGTTCCCCCCATATCAAAACTAATAATTTTGTCATAACCGGCAATGAGACTGGTTTTCACTGCCCCAACAATGCCCCCCGCCGGACCCGAGAGAATACTATCTTTTCCTTGGAATAATTGGGCATCAGCTAATCCGCCATTGGACTGCATAAACAGGAGTTGGGCGTTACTCTTTCCATGATTGAGGTTCAGCTTACTGGCAACTTGATCCACATAACGGCGCAAAATGGGGGAAAGATACGCATCCACCATTGTGGTATCCCCACGGCTGACGAGTTTCATTAAGGGGGTAACTTCGTGGGAAACCGAGATTTGGGTAAAGTTTAACTGACGAGCAATTTCAGCAATGGCTTTTTCCTGATGCGAATAACGATAGCCGTGCATCAAAACGATCGCGCAACTTCTAATCCCACTGTCATAAGCCTGTTGTAAGTCTTGCTTGACCTGTGCTTCATGAAGAGGCGTAATCACATTCCCCTTTGCATCCAACCGTTCTTCCACCTCAATCACTTGTTCATAGACCATTTCTGGCAGCACAATCTCACGGGCAAAAATATCAGGACGATTTTGGTAGCCAATGCGGAGGGCATCCCGAAAGCCTTTGGTAATGAGTAAAACAGCGCGATCGCCCTTATGTTCTAAGAGGGCATTAGTTGCAACCGTTGTCCCCATTTTGACGGCTTGAATTTGTTCCGTAGGCAGAGGCTGATCTGGACTTAAACCAAGGATATCTCGAATCCCTTGAATGGCAGCATCTTGGTAATGATCAGGGTTTTCGGAGAGGAGTTTATGGGTAAGAAGGGTTCCATCCTCTCCTTTGGCAACAATATCTGTAAATGTTCCCCCGCGATCAATCCAAAATTGCCACTGTTGCGCCATTGCTTTACCTCAACATTTATCTCTTGTTGGTATTTTAGCGAGAAGCGCAAAATGTATTGATAATATCAATATATTTCGTCTAAACTAGGTGATATGGATGTCTTTTTCAAGTTCAATGGCATTACTTTTGTTTGGAATGAGGAAAAAGCACGGAGTAATCCTCAAAAACATGATGGTGTCACATTCGAGCAAGCTGCACAAGCCTTCTTTGATCCAATGCTGGTGGTTGTTGATGCTAGTCGTAACAATGAACCGCGAGAGGCGATCATTGGTTTAGATGAACAATGGAATTGTCTGTACGTCGTTTACATTGAGCTTGAGAATGACATGATTCGGATAATTTCCGCCCGTAAAGCAACCCGCAAGGAACGTGAGTTTTATGAAAATTGAAACCTTAAAAAAACGACTTGACAAAAACCGACCGATGACGACTGTTACCATGCGTCTCCCTGAAGATGTGGTGGAAGATTTGAAGCGAGTCGCGCCTTTGCTGGGGTTTTCAGGTTATCAACCTCTGGCTCGTGCTTACATTGGTCAAGGGTTGCGTGCTGACTTGGAACGTTTGGAGAATGATACGGTTTCGGCTTTGGTTGAAAGTTTGAAACGTCATGGGGTCAGTGATGAGGTTCTTCAAGAAGCATTGAGTGAAGTAATACACGATTAGTTTAAATTGATGGTTGTTCTTAGATTCCAAAAGGGTGTTGGTGACAACCGTCGTATTTATTTTAATCATCTGAATTTTCTTGTTGAAAATGATTAATCAGAGTCAAAATAAAAAATCATATTATTTAAAACATAAGCATCAAATTAATTAATGTAATCAATATTAAGTGCAAAATTTATGAGTAAGAAGACATATATCAACTTACTAGAATATGCTAAAGGTCTATATGGAAAAGCATTAAATCTCTTAGAACCAGGTGAATGTGATGATTTCTCTGTTATTTCTGGTAGTATAATTTTAATAGTGGGTCTAGAGAAGTTAACTAAAAGTGTTATCTATAAAGTTAATCCTTTGATGATTCTTTTGGAAAAAATAGAGTTTAAGACTCTAGTTGAATTCAGACAAGGTGAAGATTTTAATAATAGAAATACTATCTCCTTTGAAAATGCTCTCTTAAGAGCAACTGAACTATATCCCAACTTAAATGCACACAAGCAAGACATCAAATCAATTATTAATGATAGGAATATCTTGATGCATAATTTTGGCTATCTAGATATAGGAAATTTGGAAAAGAAAGTCCAAATCAAGGTAGCTGACTTTACTGAATCAATTTGCCGAGAGTGTTTTGAGTCAGAACCCTCTGAGATTCTTGGACAAGAAACATGGTCAAAATTAAAAAATAACCGTGATGCCTACAAGCAAGCTGAGGTGTTAGAACTCAATACTAGAATCAAACATCTAAAAAGATTACTAGCACAAGGAGAAACCTTACCATGTGACCCTATCCATATCTCGGAAGATACGCCTCAAGCTCCTATGTGTTGTCCAGTTTGTGAAGAAAACGAAGCATTAGTTTATTTTGATATTGATTGGGATATTGACATTGATCATCGAGAAGGAGTTGTTTTTGGAGCTTATCCTATTCCTATTCCAACTAAATTAAAATGTACCTGTGGTTTCACATTACAGGAGCATGAAGAGGTAGATTGTCTGTTAGAAGATCAAAATAGCAAGATTTACGATGAAATTCTTCAAATGTATTTGGGGGATGATTACGATTAAGTTTTTCGTGATCGCTGTTTAACTCAGTTCTACTGCATTTGAGAGCGCGATCGGGTGCGAGGAGGCGCGATCGCTGTTTTTCTCAATTCTATTGCACCTGAGGACGCGATCGAGGTGCGAGGAGGCGCGATCGCTGTTTTTCTTAATTCTATGACACTTGAGAGCGCGATCGGGTGGAGAGAAGGCGCGTAGGTCGCAGACCGAGCCGTAGGATCGCTGTTTTTTTGATTCCACTGCATTTGAGAGCGCGATCGGGTGGGGAAGAGGCGCGATCGCTTGTTAGTAATGATATCGAAGCTGAATTAAAATGATTGCTTCCTCGGTTACTGCGTAAACGATACGATGTTCTTGATTGATCCGTCGAGACCAAAATCCCTGTAAATTCCCCTTCAACGGTTCTGGTTTTCCTTTTCCTGTAAAAGAGTGGCGTAATGTATCTTCAATCAACTCATGAATTCGCTTGCACATCTTTCTGTCATTACTGAACCAGTAGAGATAATCTTCCCACGCTTGTTGCCGAAAGCTAAGCAACATTTTGATTCGAGTCTCTTGTTAATAATTCCTGATCCTGTAGTTCTCTCCTTGCTTCCTGCAATATTTGAGCATTACGAGGACTACTCAGCAAATGCTCGGTATCATCTGCTCCATAAGTAACCAGATCAAGATTTTCATCAGTAATATTATCCTGCTCTAAGTCTAAAAGTAAATCCTGTAAAGATTCATTATCCAGCTTGTGAAGATGGCTGACAATCCGTTCTATAAGTTCTAAGCGTTCCATATTATCATCATTAATTACTACCTCAACCATATCACTGCCAAGGCGATCGCTTTATCCATCAATTCTATTACACTGGAAAGCGCGGTCGAGGTGGGAGAAGGCGCGCAGGTGGCAGACCGAACCGTAGGGGGTTAAGCCCGCGCCGTAGGCAGGCATCGCTGTTTCATTCAGTTCTCTGTGGCTCTGAGAACGCGATCGAGTGAGGAAATGCGCGATCGCGCAAATTCTAGTTTCCAATAAGCTACTATGAAAAAAATAAGGCGGTTCTCGATAAAGTTATTTGCCCTGAATTAGCGTCGCCATAAACAAATGAAAGTCAAAGAGATCATCCGCCTTATTGAAAATGATGGTTGGCAACTTGCCAGAACTAGAGGCAGTCATCGTCAATATAAACACCCAACAAAGCCGGGCTTAGTTACCATTCCAGGAAAGCCTAATGATGATCTCGCTCCCGGAACTGAAAATAGTATCTTAAAACAGGCTGGAATCAAAAAGTAACAGGTAGGTTGTTAAAATGAACAGATATTTAATCGTAATTGAAAAAACATCAGCTGGATATTCCGCCTATTCTCCAGATTTACTAGGCTGTGTCTCCACAGGTACAACAATTGAGGAAGTGAAAGAGAATATGAAAGAAGCAATACAGTTTCATCTGGAAGGAATGAAAGAAGAGGGCTATGAAATTCCAATCCCAACAGCCAGCTCTTCATTTTTAGAAGTTGCTATCTAACGGAGATTTCGAGGAATTCTTTGGCTAGGGCGTTTGCGAAGCATAGGCTTAGCCTAATCGCGGCTTGAATCAAATCAATTCTATTGCATTGGAGAGCGCGATCAAGGTGGGAGGAAGCGCGATCACCTCATTCTTCACTAGATGTATCGGACTTGATTTTCCATTTCCTGAGAAGTAACTTGATTGAGAATAATCAGCAATCGTTTTGCAATCTCTTGTGGTGAACGACGAATTGCAAAAATAACCCCACAGTGCATCTCACCTGTATTGAAATAACTTTGTACAAGCTCTTCTTGCATCAGTGCGATTATGAGTAACTAGCGTTCTTCCTTGAGTGATCGCATAAGCTAATTGTTCGGCATCAGTCACTTGGAGTTGTCCTGCATCCCGTGCAGTAATGACATCAAAGCCTCTTGCTTGAAGCAAATCCGCTACTAAAACATGAACATCTTCATCTAAGTATAAACTAATCAAAAAATTGCTCACAAATTTCTCACCAACGGATCAATTAGTTCATCTGAAATACGGTTACGCTCAATGTATTGATTGATTTCTTCTTGATGATCGCAATAGTAAGTTAATGCTCCAAAAAC